>JBBQAD010000427.1:0-3506 GCA_038315885.1 Fibrobacteria bacterium
AAAAATCCAAATCCCCTTGTCAAACGATTTTTGGGAGCCACAGGATAAGCTATGGGCCATTGATAACTTTGCTTTTGTTCTCTTTTTAGAACAACAATCAGGGAATCAAAGCGAATAGACAATAATTCAGCTTCACGTAAAGAAGTGTTTACATTCGAAGCATGAGACATACGCCGCAGACCTTGTTTGACAGGCTTGGTTAGTCCAAACAACTCATTTTTATCCAGACCTTCAATGGCGAAACTATCTAACTCTCCTCCGATAGGACTTTGCAATTTTGCCTCAAGTGAATCGGTGGAATAGTTCAGGCGTTTCAATAAATATGCAAGTGTATCATTCTCCTGGTTTAACCTAGCGCGCAACAGAGGGTGATCTCGGCTCTGAAGCTTGCCAGAAAGGATCAGATAAAAGCCGATCCCCGATAGAGCGGGCAACATGAACAAAAGCAAAAGGAATCCCCGCCGGGATAGTACAAAATGCTTAGGCTGCTCGGTGCCTTGCGGTATGAGAACAAGTCTAAGCTTTTTTCTAGACGTCGACAAAAGCGGTTTAGGCTAGGCTAGCCTCTACCTTTTCTTGTTCAGAGTCCAGTGAATCTGTATCTGTATCACTAGTTTCGGCTGCCGATTGTTCTAATTGTTCTTCCAAGCGGACAATTTGTCTTTTAAATTCATCGATAGACATTCTTAAATCCATGGTGGCTGGTCTTCGGCTGAGATCACAATCGGCTTCTTCACTGAGCATCATGTATGCCTCTTGACCCAATTCCATAAATTCTCGATTCAAAAGTCTTTTTTTTGCTAACAATTTCCAACGCAACTTTCCTTGTCGGGCTGCTTTTTCAACATGTCGGGCGGAACTCTGTACCCCTGCAACAATATTCCTGCGGACTTTTGCGATTAACTCATTATTCATATTTTCCTCCTTGGAATTCTTCAGCTAAATTAGCATTCAGATCCCAAAAAGCACGGTTCAGGCGGGGGGATTTTCCTCGGGTCCATCGGAGGCCGGGTTTCCATCTTCTTTGGCCGATTCCATTTCGGCAGCAATGGTTTCTTCAATGATGCTGGAATAGTTTGCCTCAACAAATTCGCAGATTTCATCTTCTCCCGCATCAGGATCATCTAACAGCAATTCCTGAATGCAAAGGGCTGTGGAAATCATAATTTCTTTCACCAAGCGCTCTTCATACAACCTTCTGTGCCCGGTCACTGCATTCCTTTCATTGAGGTTGGGTGACCTTTCTATTATACGCCGTCATTTTTATCAGGTGCAACCGGGAGCCGCATTAACTTGATATTGTTACTTTTGGCCCTTCTTTATCCAAAATTTCTCTTTAATTATTCCTTTTGACATCAACAAGGCATTCAATGAAGACTAAGCGCCTCCTCCAAACTTTTAGCCGCGAAGTCGTGGTACCCATAGTCATGGCCTTGATTGTCATTCAGTTTGTTATTCAGGCTTTCAAAATTCCCTCGGGTTCCATGGAAGATTCCTTGCTGGTGGGAGATTTCTTGTTAGGCCTGAAATTTGTATACGGGCTTCCAGTACCCTTTACTGATAAAAAGATTTTCAAATTGACCGAACCCAAACCGGGGGATGTTGTCATTTTTCGCTATCCCGGAGACCCTCCTTTTCCAGAAAACAATCCTCAGAAGTACAAGTTTCTAGCCAATTTATTTTTGCTGGGAAATCTCTATTGGGACCGAAGTCCAGCTGAGGGACAAAGCCACCTAACTTGGTATTCTCCCAAGGACTTTATTAAACGTTGTGTGGCAAAAAGCGGTCAGCGACTCGATTTTTCTAAACGTGAGCTCCGACGTGATGGAGAAATCGTTCCACTAGCCACCTATGGTAAATATATCCCAGTAACCTTTCCTTCATCGGTGCGCGATGAAATGCATTTTCGCTTACCGAATCCGGGTGAAACAGTAGGATTCGATACTCTGAGTCTGTATGAAGCCGCCTGGATTCGCTCCTTGGCTCATCAAGAAAATCCCGGTAAACAAGTTGCACTTGTGCTTGAACTCTGGAAAGATTCCATCATTGATAATAATTATGTATTACCCTTCTTAAACGGCTATCCCGAGCTGATGGAATTTTGTGCCTTGACCAATATCCATTGTGACCCGGTTGTAACTCCTTCGGCAGCTTATGTTTCTGCCAAAAATGTGCCTTTTAGCCAAATTCGTGAATTGTATCGCAGCGGTTTTTTAAGAATGACCGACGACCCCCGCTTTGCCCTAGCCGGAGGCCGCCGAACCGAAATCAATGAATTCCTGATGGGCTATTTTCTAGAAACCATTAACCGCAATGTCATGGAGCAAGGCCGATCCGAAGGACATGTATACAAAATCAAGGCTCGAATCGAAATTGATGGACAGGTTTCAGAGTCATACACTGTACAAAAACCCTGTTTCTTCATGATGGGGGATAATCGCAATAATTCTTCTGACGGACGTTTTTGGGGAATGGTATCACTAGCGAATGTTAAGGCCAAGGCCTTCATTATCTATTTCTCTTTTGAGAATGATGACCAAAGTTTCACTTTCACCAATCCCATATCGTGGCTGACTATTCCTTTTAAAATCAGATGGACACGAATCGGGCGGCTGATCGATTGAAGCTGAAAGACTTTAGCTCCTATTTTCTTCTTATTCTTGTCGCCCTGCTCTTGCGTTGTGCCCATGTGGAGGTCCCACCCGGCGGGCCAGAAGATAAGCAGGCACCTCGGGTGCTTGCGGTATATCCTCCCCCTGATTCTGCGGGTCTTAGCCGTGATTTAAAAGTTCAGCTAGAATTCAATGAATGGCCCGCAAGAAGCTCAAGTGCCAATCTCATTATCGCTCCGCCCCTGCCGCGCAAACTTAAAGTGAAGCAATCCGGACCACTTTTAACTGTTACAAGCGAAAGTAAACTCGATACCAACACAACCTATGTAATCACAATTCTGCCGAGTTTGCGCGATCTACGCGGAATCGCTCTAGAGAAAGACTTTCAGTTGCGTTTCTCTACAGGGCTTAGTATCGATTCGGGAAAAATTAAAGCTTTGGTGCAATCCGGCGATTGGAATAAACCTCTGGTCAATGCTTATGTCGGGCTCTATCCCCTGGATAAAAGAAATCAGTTGGGCTATCTAACTCAGAAAAAAAGTGGTACAGTCGAACCTGACAGCTTTCCTCATCCCGGTAAGGAGCGTCCTATGTACCTGGTTGCCTGCGATAGCCTGGGTACTTGTCAAATGGAAGGTATCCGTCCAGGGAGCTATGCGGCGCTGGCCTTTTCAGATATCAATTTGTCGAGACGAATTGAACTGGGTACAGAAGCGCTAGCCATTGGTTCACAAAGAGTTACAATCGACACTTCGGCCTCTATGCTACCCTTTTTTCTATACCCGTTGGATACAACGATGCTGGTGCCCAAAACAGCGACTCTCCATCGCCTTCACAGCAGAACGGACAGTAGCCAAGCTAAGGGAAGCAGAAGCAAAGGCCCCATAGGCAGAG
>JBBQAD010000390.1:0-3972 GCA_038315885.1 Fibrobacteria bacterium
CGTTATGGATTTTAAGTTCAGTTTCTCTTGATATCTGGCCGCAATTTTTCGCCGCTTATCTGTAAAATCCTGCAAAAATAAAAGCCTTTCTGATAAAATTGCAGCTTGCATCTCGTCCAAACGACTATTCACTCCAAAGTGAGAATGGTAATACCGTTTTGTTTGTCCATAATTGCGGAGTCGCCGCGCCTCATCTGCCAAGTCGTCCCGGTTAGTAATTATTGCACCCCCATCACCAATGCAACCCAGGTTTTTTGTCGGATAGAAGCTATATGCTCCAAATTCACCAAAGGTCCCAGCTACACCCGCTTCATTTTTCGCAAGATGGGATTGAGCACAATCTTCAAAAAAAAGAATCTTATGTTTATTTGCCAGATCTTTAAGCTTGTTAACATTTGAAAGTCGCCCATACAGGTGGACAGTCAGTATCCCCTTAGTCTTAGGACTTATACACCGTTCAACGCTTTCCACATCGATTGCACCCGTTTCAGGTTCAATATCAGCGAGTACCGGAATAGCACCGCACCTGACAACGGCAAGAACAGTGGCAAAGGCAGTCATGGGAGTGGTAATTATTTCATCAGCTTGATTGACACCTGAGGCTCGAAGGCCAATTTCGATGGCATCCATTCCGTTGGCAACTCCAATGCAATGCTTAGCACCACATGTTTTAGCCCAACTCGCTTCAAAGGTCTCAACTTCTTTCCCGAGTATATACCATCCAGAATTTATCACACGGGCAACAGCTGAAGATTGAGCGTCTTTCAATTCCTGCGGCTCTAACCTAAAGTCATTCATTAAAACGCTGCGTTTATTCATATTCCGTCAGTCTCTCAGAATAATAATCTACGGTTTTGGTAAGCCCATCTTTAATATCTGTGACCGGCCTCCATCCTAACTCATTTTCAATTAACGAAAAATCACTGTAGTAGTCTCCAATGTCGATGGCTTTTCGTTCTGGCGGAAACGGTATGGCTTTATATACTGCCCCTTTTCTAAGGTTTACCATGCATTTTGCCACATCTAGCAGACTGTAATACTTTTGGGAACCGAGATTGAAAATTTTTCCATCTGCTTTTTCTGAGTCCGCGGATAGAAGAAACGCTTCAACAACATCATCTACGTAATTAAAGTCTCTTAGCTGATTTCCATCTCCGTAAAGGAGAATTGGGTCACCTTTCAATAAGTTTTTTACCCAGATACCCAGAAAAGTCTGGCGGGCATCCTTTATCCTCATGCCGGGCCCATAGGTATTGGTCAGTCGAAGTGCGCAGGCACGAATTCCATAGACCTTGTGGTAAAGTAAATGATACGATTCACCAGCGAGTTTATTGATCCCATTCACATCGACAGGCACAGTAGGATGTTTCTCATCGACTGGCAGATATTGAGGTTTTCCGTACAGTTGCCTCGTACTTGCAAAAACAACTTTAATATCTCGATTAACCTTTCTGCATGCTTCCAGAATTGAGAGCTGAGAAAGAGAATTGATTTCCAAATCAACTTTTGGATTGGTCATGGAGTCCAAGTGACTGGTTTGACCGGCAAGGTTAAAAAGAAAGTCTTTGCCTTTAACAAGATGTTCCATCGCAAAAGGGTCTCGTACATCCGAAATATTGATGTTGACCTCATTTTTGATGGCTTCAACATTTGCGAAATTGCCTCCATATTCCGGAATCAAGCTATCCACCAAAGTCAAATAAGCTCCAACAGAAACTAAATGGGCTGCGAGCTTTGATCCTATGAATCCCAAGCCTCCGGTGATCAAGCAATTCTTGCCGCTAAATGCATTTGTATTCATGCGCTGAATTTACCTTATTATTCATTCGCTTTCTATCCAATTGGGCATAGTGAAAAACTACCTACAATCAAAATCTCCGAATGAACAGAGGTTCATTGGGTAGGAGCTCTAAATGTCAAACCAAAATTGACTTTGGAAGGCTGCAAGGTTCGAATATTCCATGTCAATTTTAGGATGGTATGGATTGATTTATGCTTTGACTGTTGAGGGCAAGGCTTTAACGGTTGCTTATTTAATGGATTTTAAAATGAGTGAATTGCAGTTTAGTATGATCTTTATTTCTAATTCGGCCATCAACTGAAAAATCACTATTTTATCAGTTGCTTGTTGCCAAAATTTGAGCGATTCCTCTTAATCAGTGAAACTGTTGTCTCACTCTTTTCCCATAACACAAGCCGATCAGAACAGTATGTCACCAAATATTTTCGTTTACGTAAACAACGGGGAACGGTTTAGTTTTTAAACTGAAGCTCAAATTGTTTACATGGTCCATAATAGTTCAGTTGGGTTGAATTAGTACCTACCAATATAAGATGTATTAAATCATCAGAAAACCACAAATCTGTAGTTAAAGCCACAAAGTTTTTGCTATTGTCGTTATATATTTGCTTTAATGTATCGTTGAAAATCCCAGGTTCGGACGTGTAGCCGATCCAAACCTCAGGGTAGTGTAAAATATTTTGGTAATTATTTTATGATAATCATATCTTTCTTAATATTAGGAATTAATAAATATTAATTGCTGCTTGGATTCAGATTGCACCTCTAGAAGTTCTTCATAAAGTTCTTGAGAAACAGGTATACCATTCTTGGATCGTTCGAGAAATGCTTTTTTCTCTGGATCGCCAGGGATCATATTTTCGCCTTGTACAGCAGGTTCATTCCTAAAAGATTCGGCCAAATTCTTCATCCTCATTGTGAAATTTTTTAGTGGTAAAAAAGTTGAGATATCAATTGCCATCACAAAGTGCCCAAGATATCTCTTGTCTGAAATAGGATTTGAGTACATATTTGTCACATTTTTTCCATAGGGCATCCCAGATAAAACTCCGCAAAGAATGTCAATCATTACACTTAAGCCAAAGCCTTTATAACCCCCCATAGGCGCAAGCTGATCAGCTAATGATGGATCTGTAGTCATTTCACCATCCTTATCGTACGCGACATCGGGTCTTATTTTGCGTTTTTCTGTTTTAGCCATTTTCACAGAGTTCCATGTGATTTGAGTTGTTGACATGTCCAAGCAAAATGGTTCTTCGCCTTCAATAGGGGCGCAAAAGCAAATTGGGTTTGCTCCAAAAAATGCACTTTTGCCGGCCGGAGATTTAAGCAAGGGGCTAGCATTTGTAAAGCTTAGAGCCAAAAAACCCTTTCTGGCGGCCGGTAGAGAATACACGCTTGCAGCTCCGAAATGAGTTGAATTATTAATTGAAACGGCAGAAATTCCATGTTGTGAGGCAAGCGCCACTGCTTTCTCCATCGCAATAGCACCAGAATAATGCCCAAATGCATGGTCGGCATTCAAAGTTGCATTGGCTTTATTTTCAGTAAATATGAGATTTGGATTAGGGTTGATCCTTCCTCCCTTTAAAGCACGAACATAATGTGGGTATAACCTAATTCCATGAGAATCTATGCCCCTTGCTGAAGTGTCGGAGAGTCCAGCGCCTACAGCATCGGCCATGTCCTTATTACAGCCATAATGCAGAAGTGAATTGGAAATGAAGTGTTTAATACACTCTTCAGATATGAATTTCATTATTAAATCCCTTATTATATCTCAGCTTTATTTTCAATGACAACATCTTAATAATTTTTTCGTGGGAAAATATTTAAATCACAATAGACTAAACAGAAATATGGTGACTTACTGACCCCTTTACCTTGGATCCAATATTAATATCTACCCAATCAAACCCCTTTTGTAAACTCTGATTTGCAGCATCAATGACTGCTGCAGAGACAATTGCACTTCGAAAGCTAGGGCGTAGATTTGTAAGTTTTTTTGTTGTCGTTTTGCCGGAGACAATATTTGATACGTCTTTTATGAAGGTTGATACACTTTCATGGCCATACCCAGAGAATCGATAAAATCCATTAAACTCATCTACGAACTCAGAGAAATATGGATTTATTTGCCGTATACCCTCCTCCTCATTAACGACCTCTAT
>JBBQAD010000106.1:0-8962 GCA_038315885.1 Fibrobacteria bacterium
TACAAACCCTTGCTTGGCCTAGCCGATACATCCCGCTATATCCTTTGCAGCCCCTCTGCCTTTAAGGGGCAAGATTGGTTATCTCCCTTTGGCCTCCTCAACAGTGAAGCCCTGCTTTTGTATCTGGTTAAACAGTATCGGGTGGATACAAGCAATATAATGGCGGTAGGCATTTCCGACGGATCACTGGCCGCCATCCGTTACAGTATTGAAGGACGTTTTCCCTTAAAAAGAAGATTGATTTTATCTTCCTTTCCGCAACTGTATCTATCGCAAGATAACATGCTGCGTGCCAAAGAGATTAAAAGGGGTGATTGGCATTTTTTTCAAGGGGGAAAGGACAGACTTTTTCCCTATAGCATGGTTCTGCCCTATCTAAAGAACTGGCAAAAAGAGTATCCTAATACCCAATTGCATTTTGATCAAGAAGGAGAACACGATTTCTCATGGTGGCATGACCACTATAAAGATCAGATTATCTCACTTTTGAAATAAGCTGTATGACTAAAGTATTGTTGGGAAGTTTTCATCCCAGTCAACAGAATACCTTTACGGGCAAATTGACGGAGCTCATGTTCGACCGAATCTTTATTCGAGCCAAGCAACTGCTTCAAGAACTCTAATTCGACAAAAATTTAGCACAGGCTTAAGGGATTTTGTTAGCCCGAGGCTCAAAAATGTACCTTCTCCCTATGCTTCAATCTGTCAGTTTTTTATCGAAAAAGGGTGGCGTCGGTAAGACCACTCTGGCCTTTAATTGTGCCTGTTCACTGTCTCTATCGGGTCAGCGAGTATTGTTACTCGATATGGATGCACAGGCCAACCTGACCCATCATCTTGATGCAGAAAAGGCCAAAGGCCTCTTCGAAGTGTTACTAAAACGCAGTCCCATTGAAGAATCTATACAAGCAACCCGCTATGAACGAATTGATCTTCTGCATGGTCACCCTGATCTAGAAGATATGCCCTTGCTTGACCCTCGCCTTCTGCGCGAGCCCAATCGACTTCGTCAATTATTGGCCATCGTCAAAGAGCAATATGATTACATCCTAATCGATTGTCCTCCGGCTATCAATTGGTTGACCCGCATGGCCCTATTTGCTTCTGATAAGGTACTTGTTCCTGTTCAAGCAGAGCCTTATGCACTTGAAGGGCTTCGAGAACTGGTGCCCTATCTGGATAAAATGAGTTCGACAGCTCAGTTACATCGAATAGTTTTGAATATGCATCGAGCCCAAACCCAACTTCATCAAGAACTCGCCCAAGAAATTGAAACAGCCTATCCGGGCAGGGTCGCCAAGCAACGCATTAGACAAACGATTCATTTTGCCGAAGCGGCACGCAAGGGACTCAGTCTCTTCGAATATGCTCCGGCTTCACCGGGTGCTTTGGATCTGTTCTCCCTTTGTTGGGAGCTTTTTGAACTATCTGTTGAGAAAGTAAAGCCTGCCCTCGAAGCTGAGCCTGATGATATTGAGGAGGAAAATAAATTAAACCCTTCCTCTGTATCAGCTGCTTTGGATATATCTGATTCTGATTCTGATTCCAATGCTTCACTTAGTGAGACCCGAAAATCGACAATAGAATCCCTAGAAGTTAAAGGTTAGACGAACGAAGAATAAACCTGGTTAAAATGGATCTAACGTTTTTTTTGCAATAGGCCAAGAATAACACTAGATGCATACACGGGAGAAAATGATGAGAAAGACATCACTATGGCTCTTTCTAATGGCAATGTTCTTCTCCTGTGGACAAGAATCCTAGTTCTACATTAATTGAGGGAACAGGAGATACTGAGCTTTCAGGAGGCGTCAGCACAGGATCTGGCAATACCAATAAAGAGACTAAAGGTGGAACAGCAAAAATTACTCCCATAATAGTGGTCAATGATGTTAGGGTTGATAGCTTGAAGTTCAATTCCTTGACGAAGATTCTTGGAGTGCAGCCCAAATCAGGCAGTTATTGGTATGATGGCCTCTCGGGTGCCTGGGGAAATAGAGGCGGACCCGCACTTGGCTTTACCCAAGCCCTGCGAATTTGTTTCGATCTGACTGACGAGAGATACATTGTGGATGCAAATGGATTGGGATCAACAGAAGATCAGAATCTCGGTACCGCTACCTTTGACTTAAAAACAGCCTGCGCAACCGCTCCGGCAGCATCGAATGTTATCTTCTTGAAATTTCCAGGAGCGCAGCTCAGCAAAACATTTCAATAAATTCTTCTGCAACTTTGGCGATGTGTAACAGTACCATTTATCGAACGCCTTTGAGGTATTTGGTTCTGAAGTTGTTCATTTTCAATAACCCGACTTGCCAGTGCCTCTCCAATTTTATCAAAGGCGAAATTGTAACTGCTGAATTGCAAATCCGCTGCAATTTTTGAATCATCAAATGAAACCAAAGAAATTGAATCTGGAATTGTCACTTTTTTTTGTAAGAGATATTCACAAGCACTTTTGGCCACATCATCATTGGCGCATATCCAGGCGGTTGCATCCTTAAATTTAAGGGCGGTATCAAAACATCGTTTACAGGCGATCATCCAATTCTCCTTGCTGCGAATGGTGGCCAAACTGGCCAGAATTTTGTTAGCAACTCCCCGGTCTTGCAAGCCCGTTAAAATGTTACGGTAAAGTACCTCTTCTGAAACATCGGTTTTCTGATTGCCAGCTACACTAGGAATAGAATCATCCACAGAAGTTGAAAAATGAAGATCAGGATGTTCCTGTGAGAATTTTTGTATTCCCAACAGGCGATCCTTTGACCAAGCGCTTTCATGAAATGTGGATACATAAACAATGTGACGATGGCCAAGTTTGTAGAGATAATCCACCACTCCAAAACCTGCTTGCTCTCCGGCCATGTCTAAAAACAAAATAGGTCCAAGGGAACTCTTCCCTTCGAAATAGGAGGAAGCAATACCCGCTTCATCTAAAATTCCAATGGGTCTTGCTTCTAATGCCAATTGCTGCAGCAGAGGATTTAAAATCTGATACAAATTGGCGACTGTAATGACATAGCCCAGCAGACCTTCGCGGTTAACCAGATGCAGGGAATCAAATATTGCCCGCTCCAGACCCATTAACTCCACTTTGACATTAGCCACTTGGGCAACTTTGCAAATTCCCGCATAAAATGGTTCATAGCGGTATCCCGATGTTCTCGGAAGTCCTTTTGCGGATTTAACTCCTAGGTAAAGAATTCGTTGTTCAGGCCTAGTCACTAGAGAAATTTTAGAAGTAGGTACAAATTAGAGCAATCCATTTTTTGAGCAATATATAGAGGATATGCCTCTGGCGCCAATAAACATCTTGAATAACTCAAAAAACAAAATGATGCCCATCACAATGGAACAAAATGTTTCGAGAGTGTTGTATGCCCATCCTTGTTTTTTAGAGGGCCTGCGGTATCATGAATTGTCCTGAAGGACAAAACAAGGCGGTACTCTATGCGCGCGAGAGAACGTGCGTATTTGTTTGTGGCGTTATCCTGCATCCTTGCCCTGGCTCCATTGATTGACTCGGTATATGCTGAAGAAGCCGACCCCGTCTGGCAATGGGGCTCTGAGGGCAATGAACAGTGTACTTATACAGAACCGAAAGGCATTCTAGGATGCCGATGGTTTAACTACGACAATGGCTGGGCACATCGACAAGTCATTTTTAATGGTTGGGAAGAAGCTCATGAAAATAAAGCTCTTTGTTTTCACGGCTCCTTTGCGAGCCTGATGCTGTATTACAATTGGCCTTTGGTCTCTCAATTATCGGGTTATACAGATGCACAGAAGGGCGCGATTTATCACCAGTGGGATTACAAAGCCATAGGAAACTTCAAAAGCTGTGAAAATGACAATCCCTGGTTGCGATATTTACAAAATTGTACGAGCGGCAAGTGTACAGTCGCCGATGAAATTGGGCGTTTAACCATGGCTGTTCGCATGGCATCTAACTATCCTGGAGATAGTTACGATCAGGTTTGGCTGCCGCAAAACCGTTTACGTGACATCTTACGCAGTCGTCTCGGATTTATCAATGCCAAGGTCGTCTCAGTTGATTCAAATTGGGCGATTGATACTATCAGCTCCCGCTTGAGTGGCCGCCAAGGTTATAATCCCCAACCCGTAGTGGCCTTTAGCCGTTGGCATACCTGGCTTCTGGATAATTATCGCGCCCTGCCTGACAAAGCTGACTTTCATGTACTCACTTATAGAAATAATTGTAACCATCACACAGCCCATTGGACATCGGAGATTGTAAACAGCCATGACCCTGAAGCTTATATTTACGACCTAGACCCGACTATTGACATTCAAAAAGGCGTTCTTCGCAGTGATACCCTTTATTTTGGATTAGACCATGTACCCAATACCCATGGAAGCCTTAGGGAAGGTTCCTTTTCTTTTCAAGCCATGGGACAAACTGAAACAATTTCTGCCCTCATAAAATTCGGCCTGCAAAAAGAGGATGAATGGGTTGTGACAGATACCCTGTGGAAAGGTGATTTTAGCTTAGGCAGCAATGGTTATACGACTCCCAAATTCCGTTTCGACATTCCCCTTAATGCCAACGTCGCCGTAATCCTTGAGCTTCAAGCTCCAGAAGCCGAAAAGGCAACCCAACTAAGAACAATATTGAATGACTTTGAAATTTCTTCTCAGATTGTTATTGCTTCTGAGGAGGAAGACCATGAATCGTACAATGAAGATTGGTCAAAACAGAAGCCCCTAAAATTGATGTCTCCCTCTCCAAAACTGTGGGAGTTTCTAATTGGTCAGAAAATGGTAATCTCTTGGAATGCCAAAAAATCCGATGTAACAGATATAGTTGCTAGTGTATCAGTCGATAATGGAAAAACCTGGATTTTGATTACCCCGAATGCTTCGATTCCCACGGAACAAGAGGAGATGGACTGGGATGTGCCTGAAACTCTGGACGGCCCTGCTGGTCCCGTGGCTTTGAAGGACCAATATCTTTTAATCCGCTTGTCAGGGTATGGAAATGGTGATGCCTGGGATATCACTCCCCACGCCATTAAGATGGTGAATGAATTACCCAGCTCAAAAATTTTAAGACCTTCCATGCGAAGACTGGCCAGTTTAACCGAGATTGACGCCTATAGTGCCTCTGGTCGCCGGTTTCTGGCAGATCAGAAGTTACAGATTCGGCCCAATACACGCCGCATTTTAGATTTACGCGGACTAAAAAAAATGGATTTACCTGATAACTAGGCCATGAATGTTTACTTTTTTACCGAATGCAATTCAAGACCAAGCTTGTTCCAGGCTTCGCTCCCAGCGGCGTTCCTATTCTTTCGATTTTAGGGCAGGCCACCTTTAGGCTGGAAAACAATCAGAGTGCCCAATATGATTCAGAAGAACAATTACCCTTTTCCGATAGTGATACCTATTGGGCGGGTGGTCGACCTGACTTAGATCCTATCAAGCTTGAATCAGAACTGGTTGCTTGGAAAACCATGACTGATGTCATTGTGATTGGGAATGCGAAAACCCCTCGCGGTAAAAAGGCCTTTTATCTGGATAGTTCCTTTCAGATAGGCGAATTCAAAAAGGTTGTGCGGGTTTTTGGCAAGCGTCGAGTGTATATCACTGGTTCGGGATTGGCATTTTCTCAGGCCGAACCTTTTGAATCCATGCCCTTGCATTATGGTCTTGCGTATGGGGGCAGAGACTCCATATCGGAAGAAGGTGTTACATATCTCTATCCTAAAAACCCGGTTGGCAAAGGCTTTGTGGTCAAAAACAATGTAAAAGCACTTCAAGATTTAGAGCTTCCGAATCTGGAAGATCCGAAAATGCTTTTAAGTCCCCAAAATCTGATTTTAGATCGATTTGAAAAATGGAAAGACTACCCGACACCTGCCTCTTTTGGCTATCTGGGTCGAAATTTTTATCCGCGTATTTCGTTCGCTGGTTTGTCTCCCGAGCAATTGCCAGCCCAGCAGCTACAACAGCAACAAGCTTTAGAAAACATGGAAAGCGTGGGGACGCATTCCGATAAGGGCTTAAGTGCCGAGACCCCAGTGTTACATTCAGCCTATTTTAGCGCCGCTAGTAGTGGCATGAGTCTTCCCTATTTGAGGGGAGATGAATCCATAGCCTATGCCTATCTTGATGCAGAAAACCCACGTTTTGTCTCCCAAATGCCGGGACTTCATCCCAAAGCCTACCTCGACATCGGCGAAGGGGCGAAGCAAATGGATACCGTGATACAATCCCTACTCATCTATCCCGAAACCCGGCAGATGAATATCATTTGGCGTGCAGCAGTCCAATATGGCGGAATTGAAACTCTTGCCAGCTTCACAAGCCTGGACTACGGAATGGAAGCTTAGAGACAAAACGCATTCATGTTTAACCCAGCAGACGCCCTACCATCGCACTCAGTGATTTTCCATCGGCACGGCCTTGAATGAGGGGCATCACTTCTTTCATCACCTTACTCATGTCTTTTTTGTCTTTGGCACCGACTTTTTCAATAACCTGCCGAACTATGCCTTCTAATTCTGTTTCACTCATCTGAGTAGGCAGATAAACAGAAATCCAGTCAATTTGTTTGCTTTCAGAGTCAACGAGATCTTGTCGTCCCCCTTTTTCAAACTGCTCTTTCGCATCTTTTCGTTGCTTGATAAATTTTTGAGCAACCTGTAACACGACATCATCGGTAATTTCAATAGCCTGATTGATACCCACATTCTTTACCTCAGAATGAAAGCTGCGTAGGCAAATTAACTTGTCCTTTTCCAAGGCTTTCATGGCTGTTTTGATATCTTCCAGTAATCTGCTTAGTAGTGGGCTCATGCTGATTTCGTTTCGTAAAATGTAAAATCTAAGGAAATCCGAACATTCCTCCAGACTGTTTGCCTATGTGATTACAAAGTGGGCACTTGAAAAATAAGCCCGAGTGTAACTATCATAAGCACGCTGAAAGCAAATACCGCATTTTGATTCCATAACATATGTCTAGAATATGCTGCGGCCTCATGCGTTTGTTTTATAAACCAAATATGACGTAAAAGTTGCAGGTAGTAGTAAAAGGATACCAACGTGGATACGAGGATGAGAATGATCAAGGGCAGGGCCCAGCTTCCCAATTGAGAGCTATGCCGAAACGCCTCCAAAACTGCTCCAAGCTTAGCTGTAAAGCCGGCTGTAATCGGAAGGCCTGCATAACTAAGAATTAAGAGTGACAGTCCAAAGGCAAAGAGTGGATGCTTTTTTCCCAGACCAGCCAAATCGGCAGCTTCATCAATATCAGCTTTATTAGAACTGTAACTCATAAAGGCAGCCCAAATTCCGGTAGACATAATGCCATAGGTAATCAAATAAAATAAGAAGGCGGCATTGGAGCCCGAAGCTAGGGCCAACAATAAAAAGGCTCCGTGAGCGACAGCTGAGTAGGCAAAAAGCCGTTTTAAATTGCTTTGGGTGGCAGCCTGAAAATTTCCGATTATGGCGCTCAAAGCAGCCATAATCAAGAGACATGGTTTCCAGACAGAGGCTAAAGCAGCAAATGGTCCGCTTAAGAAGAGATACATCAACCCAAAGGCAGCTACTTTGATGGGAGAAGCGATTACCGAAAGTGCAGCAAAACTGGAACCCTGATAGACATCGGCAATCCAGATATGAAAAGGAGCCACGCCTGTTTTGAAAAAGAGCGCTGCCAGAATCAGAGCCATCCCCAGCTTGGCCATTGCCAAATCTGCACTGCCGCCGCTCAATAGTTTGTCAGAAATTGCACTTAGCTGTATTTCCCCCGTAGCGCCATATACAAAGGCAATTCCCAATAAAAATAGGGCGCTTCCCAGAGCGCCGAGTAACAAATACTTGATACCTGCCTCATTGCTGCGGGGATCGCGTTTGGAGAATCCGCAAAGGACATAGGAAGGAATGGATATGAGTTCAAAGGAGATAAACACTGTAGCCAGGTCACCTGACAAACCGAGAGATAAGCTACCCAGGCCGGCAGCCAAGCAAAGCATTTTCCAATCTGCAAAATGAACATGAATTTTTTGCAAATAACCATCGCAGAGCAGAAGTGAAAGCACTAAGAGTATCAGACAGATTAGCACCAGCATCTTACCAAATGAAGTGATTACATAAGCCCCACCAAAATAAGTAGCGCCAATCGGCAAGTAATGGAAAACCATATGGGCGGAGGCTAGTAGTCCCAAGATGGATATCCAAGTTGAGGCAATACCCTTTTCTTTGGGGTAAAAGGAAGCCAACAAGAGAAGTGCAACAAAGGCTAAAACAATCGGAAGCTGGGCTAGAACCATACTATTCATGGATGCCCTCCAAGGCTATTGAAGGCAAGCCAAAAATTTTCCAAGGGAGATATAAAAAGCATTGGATAGAAGCCAAGTAACAACCAAATGACAACAACGGCGGTGGCAAAGGCGCTTTCACCCAGCGATAAATCATTGGCCTGGGCAGCCTGTTGTGCTGCTTTAGGCTGACCCAGAAATAAATGGTGATATCCACGTATTAAAGCAGCGGCAGTAATGAGCGAACCGATGGCAGCGAAAAGCGTTAACTTGGGAGAAAATTGAAAGGCAGAAAAATACACAAGTATTTCACCGGCGAAATTGGAGAGTCCTGGCAAACTTGCCGAAGCAAAGAGTCCCACCAACAAGAAAGCCGACAAGCGTCGCTGTTTAACTCTAAGTCCACTTACTTCGGAAATATTTAAGAGGCGATTATCCATTGAAATTCGACTATCCAGTGAGAACAAAAAAGCCATAATAAGACCATGGTTGAATACCTGGAATAACCCGGCACTGAGCGCGCTAGTGTCAAAGCCACCGCTAAGTGTATTACTCGAATGGACAGCAAAAGCAGCTAGTGCAATTAAGCCAAGGTGGGCCAGTGAAGAGTAACTCAGTGCGTCGGTAAAATGTAAACGTCCCAGACAGACCAGTGAACCATAGACTATTCCTACAAC
>JBBQAD010000031.1:0-13375 GCA_038315885.1 Fibrobacteria bacterium
CCGCTGAAGTTTTAGGTATCAACATAACAGAAGATCACCTTCAGATAAGACAAACTTATCTCAAATAAGTAGACCTATTAAAAAAAGTGCGAGACCAAATATTTGCTAATGGAGAAGTAGTATTCGATACAAACAGCTTATGGAATGAGCAAATCTTTCCATAAGCTGTAAAAATAAAAAGCTAGGGCAGAAACTTTTCGCTGATACTAACCCCATAATCATAGACCAGTTTAGCAGGCTTGGCTCCTGCAGGAATATTAAAAGTTAAGCCAACAAGGCCTGATTCACGGGAAATTTCAATAGCATCACTGGTCTTAAAGCCCCGGCTGGAGGCAGCCTGGTAATGATTGCCATCTTCGGTTTCCAAGGTAAAGGCTTCAGATTTCCATGGCACCGGATTGGTGGAACCGTTAAATCCCTTTACTTCCATGTAAACACTGGATTTTCCGGGATTGTATTTGGTTAGGGCCAATAACACTCCATACTTATTTATTCTTCTATCGACCTCTCCTAGGGCTTGCTCGACTTCCTGGTTATCGTACATCAAATAGGTGGAAAGATTAAGTTCCCGGATTTTTGACCAGAGTTCTTTAGCTTCTTCATTAAGCGGACCCAGCAAGGAAAGAAAAGTCATGTGATAATCTGCGATGATTCCCGCATATTCATCACCTGCCTTAGCTGCATCGTACTGTTCGCGAATATCTTTCAAACTAGCTTCAGCCCTTTGAGCACGTAATGCAGTGCCTCTGGTATTTACTTCTGGAGCTTTATTGGGGAGGCTGTCGGCGGTCATTAAAAAATGAAATCCAACATCAATCCCCCGAGGCGTTTCTGAACCGATAGCGGCCTCACCCAGTTTTAATAGGGCAAGAGAGAAAGTCTTTTCATTTTCAGGGGAGGGTGATTTCCGTAAGAGTGATAAAATGGTTTCGGAATAATTTTGCGCAAAGTCGGCCAGCGGATCTTCCAGGCCTTTTTGTTCCATCGCCATGATATAGGCTTTGGTATAGTTTGAATTGAACTCTTCGGAGCCATTGCCTTTTTGTTCAACTAAAGAGTAACGCTGTAAGGCCAGCAAGGGTCGCTTTTCTTCGAGATGTTTATCTCCTTGTTTTTCATAGGTCGATTTACAACTCAGTATCATTGCTGTCATTAACAGTGAGATAAGTAGCCTGTACCCAATTTTTTTCATATCCCTTTCCTTTTCAGTAAAATGATGGAACCCGTGTTCTAAAATTCCCCAGAACACGACTACCTAGAGTGGATTTGAGTAAGATAAAGAATAATTAGGGATAAAGCTGGAGAGAATTTGTTCGCTTCAAAAATAATCGAAATAATAAAACAATTAATATTTGTATTTCATATGTAAATATTAACGTTTATTGAATTCAAAAAACTTCTTCAAGATGGAGTGATTGAAGATGTTTTTTGGAGCGGGTTAAGAGACTCGAACCCTCGACCTTCTCCTTGGCAAGGAGATGCTCTACCAACTGAGCTAAACCCGCAAATTTTGGGATAATTTTAGGCGTTTAAGCTGATTTTGTCAAGTCTAGACCTGCTAATTTCAGCTTAAATTGTGCTACGGCCTTTTCACCATAGCTAGAAAGGCATTTTCATCCAATATGGCAATGCCTAATTGTTTGGCCTTTTCGAGCTTGCTGCCAGCTTCTTCTCCTGCTAAGACAAAACTGGTCTTTTTGCTGACGCTGCTGCTCACCTTTCCCCCCGAGGCCTCAATCAGTTCAGAGGCTTCATCTCGGCTGAGAGAGGGGAGTGTACCAGTTAATACAAAGATTTTACCACTTAGTGATTGGGTCTCTGTGTCGTCGTGTTGAGCAAAGTCCATTTGAATCCCCGCTTTTTGTAAGCGCTGCAACAAGTGTTGATTGGATTCTTTTTCAAAAAAATATCGCAAACTCTCGGCCATTTTTTCACCAATTTCATCGATAGCACTGAGCTCTTCCAAACTGGCTTTCTGAAGTGCATCCAGGCTTCCAAAGGCACGAGCCAGATTTTTAGCTGCGCTTTTTCCGATATGGCGTATTCCCAAAGCCATCAAGAGTCGATCGAGACCTAGGCTCTTGCTTTTTTCCAGTGATTCAACCACACGCTGGGCCGATTTTTCTCCCATTCTTTCCAGATTTTCAAGGTCTTCTAGTTTTAAGTCATAGAGATCGGCAACATCCCGAATTTTTCGATTCTGCAGCAACGCCTCAATGAGCGCGGGTCCAATATGCTCCACATTCATGGCGGGTCGGCTTACAAAATGAAGGATGGATCGTTCTACTTGAGCTGGACATTGCAAATTTTCACAACGTAGAGCGACCTCATCTTCCAGCTTTACCAATGAAGTATTACACTCTGGACACTGGCTGAGGCTAGCGATAGCCTGGGTTTTTGCAGGTCGCTTGTCCAAATTAACTGAAGTAATTTTGGGGATAATTTCACCCCCCTTTTCAACCATGACAAAGTCACCTACGCGAATTCCCAAACGGTCAATCTCATCCATATTGTGTAACGTCGCTCGTTTAACCACAGTTCCCGCCAACAAGACTGGCTTGAGATTAGCAACCGGTGTAACAGTGCCGGTTCTGCCGACTTGAAAGCTGACCGATTCTAAAACCGTTTCAACCGCCTGCGCTTTAAATTTGTAGGCAACCACCCAACGGGGGCTTTTTGCTGTACTACTCAATTTTTCTTGATGCTTGTAACTGTTTACCTTAATGACCATTCCATCGGTGTTATAATCCAGAAAATGGCGTTTCTCATCCCATGAGTTACAGTATTCGATTGCCGCATCAATAGTTTTAAATTTGGCTGCATATTCATTGACTGGAAATTTGGCTTTCTTTAATTTCTCCAGAGAATCCCAATGTGTTCCACTGCGGTTTTCATATAAAAGGTTATATCCGAAAAAGCTCAGATTGCGTTTTTTGCTTTCCTCCGAATCCTTTAATTTCAGCGAACCAGAAGCAGTATTTCGTGGATTTTGTTGTTCCTTACCATACTTTTCGAGGGCATAGATATTAAAGGTTAAAAAGTCAGCTAGCTTCAAGTAAACTTCGCCTCGAATTTCTACTCGTTCAGCGGGAAAGCTATCCGGCAATGTACGTGGAATGCTGCCAATGTTCATCGCATTTGCTGTTACTACATCTCCCACCGAGCCATCTCCGCGAGTAACAGCAGTAGTCCAAAGGCGGTTTTCATAGATCAGACTTAAGCTCACGCCATCGATTTTTAATTCCACCACATATTCAAGCTCTGATTCAGGAATTTTTTGACAAACTTGACGATGAAAATCCCGGACTTCTTCGGCGTTGTATGTATTGCCGATACTCAACATGGGATATTGGTGTGACAGTTTAGGAAAGCCGGTGACGAGATCGCTTCCCAGTTTTTTTGTTGGTGAGTCAGAGCTGGCCAGTTGAGGATTGGCATTTTCCAACGATTGTAACTCAGTTAAAAGGGCGTCATACTCTTCATCGCTGATGGGTGATAACCCTTTTTTATAATAGGCATCGTTAGCCTCATTCAGGGATTTCTTTAGCTCTAGAATTCGTTTCGCTTGACCCTCGAAATGGCTCATTCTTGTATTACCGATCACCCATTATCTTGCTATCCTGGCCATTGAGTCACTCCACCGTCCTGACCAAGAATATAGGCAAAGAAGTTGGCCATCCAACGGGAAGAGTTACGTGCCCAAAAAGCAGCTTGTTCCTTGTTGGTACTAGACTGAGAATGACCGAAACCATGTAATTCTCCATAGCCTTCAGAATAAAAAATTGCCATTCTGCCTTTGTGTCTGTATTCATAAGCATGCACACCATCTTCATCATAATTACGCATTACTGCGGGATCTTGCAGAGCAGTTGGGATTGCACCGAGGTTATAGTAACTGCTGAAAACGGGATGTTTTTCTTCTTTAACCCTGCGCAGACTAGGTATAACACGCATTTTGGTGTTACGAAAAAGCCCCGCGGTCATCTGTACGAAATAAATTCCACTTTCTAAATCCAAGCCTTCATCATCATCCGCCATCCACATTAAACCATTGTGGCGGGCATAGGTATAGGCGTTCGAACGCATGCTTTGGTTGGCTAGGGTTCTCACACTTTGCCCTAACCGGTTGAAAACTTCAAGCTTCACCTTTTCCATTGTGGGAATTTCAAATTCTACGGGCATGCGGGGATGCATAAAATTCTGGCTAGGTTTGAATAGCTGATAACCAGGGATGTCTCTGTCTTCAGCAGAAAGTTTATTGAAAACTTTTGTTGTGGCTGCATCCAACTTCACTTCGCCTTCAATTTTGCTGATCAGATCACGAACAAAACCGCGATTGCGGGTAATATTGTCTTTATATGTGGTTGGGTCAGTGAGATAAAATACTCCGCCATTGCTGATATAGTTAACTAGGACATTGATATTATCCTGATCAGAAAGTTTGATTCCATAATAGGGCTGTGCCAATACTACAGGATTTAATAGGATTTCAGCTTTTTTGAAATACCCATAGATGAGTTGCAAATCGGATGGGCTCAGCTTTTGCCCTTTTTTTACTCGCAAAAAGCTGCTCAAGTTTTTTATGGATGTTACTCTCCAGGCGCGTACCTGTTGTCGTTGAGATTTCTCGATCTGTTTAAGCAAGGAATCAGCTTGTTCTACGCTTCCATTTTTGATGGCATATTTTTTCTCATGATAATCCCTCAAAATCAGATTCAACAAATCCCATGTATTCATTCGTAAACTGTTATCGTCATTGTGTATATATGTCATCAAGGCTCTTAGCCTGTCGATGGCTACAAGCTCAGGCTCGAGATTATTTCCCTTTAATTCAACGGGAACATCTTTTCCCAAAATTTTATTGACCAGATTGGTGAAATCTTCGTCGAATGTATATCCCTGTTCGGATGTCTGTTTGAGCAATTTTGTAAAGCTGGCATCTGAAGACAGATCGACCACCTTCGTTTTTTCGTTCAGCCGCAGATTGGTCTCTTCCAAGAAGTATTTCTGTACGGCTTCCATGGGTGAAGATTCAACTCGCCAAAGAAAGTCCCATTTGCCATTTGTTTCACTTTTGGAATCCTTATCAGTTGCCAATAGGGTAGCCGGTATAACACCGGACATTCGCCGCCCTTTTCCGATCACACGCGTTCTAGACTTTGCTTGCCCTGGTTTTAGTCCGAAATCTTCCATTCCCAATACATTGGTAATCGAATTAGCGACTAAATCGACGCCGACGTTTAGCTCTTCGGTATTTAAGCCGGTTCCCATTGCAAGCCCGATGGCATCATTTCCGACATTCATATCTAAGTCCCAGCCCAAATCAAAATCAGGAACTTTATTTGCATTCGCAACAGGATCTTTGACTTCAAACTTGACGTCTACTTTGGGAGGAGCCATCAGTTCAATCTTTGGTGGCGGAGGCGGTGGCGGAGGCGGAGGGGTGCTTGGTTTAACGGTCATCCCCTTTAATACTGTGTCCTTGATCTGGGCCGCCAAATCGGAATTCCAAAAAATCCATCCAACTAGAATATGTAGAGTTCCGACAATGATAAAAGCAATTAAGGTGGTACGATTCTTCCGTACTTGAATTTTCAATTCAGCATCCCTTCGTCCTCAAAAGCAAGAGCGACATTTATGCCAGTTCCAAGGTTTATTTTTTTGCCTATCTCAGTAAGATAGGGTGGAGAAAAGGTAATAAGGCGAAGCTTTTCTTGAATGATGGTCAAGAGCTGCCAGCCAAGTTTCAGATTTTAATTCGACCGAGCTATCTTTCTCTCGACAGCTTAGGAGTGCCAAAAGTGTCCCCGAAAGGAAATTTCATGCAGCCTGTTTCTTCTGTGCTTGATTTAATTGGCAACACGCCAATGGTGGAGCTGCAACAGATGAATACGAAGGCTGATGTTAAAATTTTTGCCAAGTTAGAGGGAAATAATCCTGCTGGTTCCGTCAAAGACCGGCCCGTGCGTCATATGATTTTAAAAGCTCAAGAGCGCGGTACTTTAAGACCGGGAATGCGATTGATTGAACCCACTAGCGGTAATACCGGAATCGCCCTGGCAATGGTCGCCGGAATGATGGGCTATGAAATGCATCTCGTGATGCCTGAAACTGCAACCATCGAGCGTGTGAAAACCATGGAAGCTTTTGGCGCAGTCGTGCACTTGACCCCTGAAGACACAGGGATGGAAGGCACAATTGATTACGCCCATGCTAAAGTTGCTGAGGGTGGCTTTCATATGTTGGATCAATTTTCGAACCCAGATAATCCACTAGCCCATTATGAAACAACGGGACCGGAAATCTGGAGTGATACAGAAGGTAAAATAACCCATTTTGTCTCCAGTATGGGAACCACAGGTACTATCATGGGAGTATCTCGTTTTTTGAAAGAGAAAAACTCTAAGATTCAAATCATCGGGGCCCAGCCCACCGAAGGTTCCCAGATTCCGGGAATTCGCCGCTGGCCTAAAGAGTATTTGCCCAAAATATATGACCCATCGCGAGTTGATACCATCATTGACGTAAGTCAAAGTGAAGCAGAGAACTGTACGCGAAAAATGGCAAAGGTCGAGGGAATTTTTGCAGGTATCTCTTCAGGGGGAGCGCTGTGGTGCGCCCTTGATCTCGCTCAAAAAATAGAAAAGGGGATCATCGTCTGTATCATTTGTGACAGAGGTGATCGCTATTTATCTCATCCGGTTTTCGGTGGATAATTGAATATGACAGCCCCTTTAGTATAACTCTAATGGGCGTAGATCATTACTTAAATGCTTCTTTTCACCTGGGTTTAGCTAAACCTTTTCATCCGCCAGAAAACAAAAATTCTCTGGAGCGAATGATCGCAGAAACCAGCCTGCAATATTGGCTAGCGGCAAAGCCTGGTGATCGGGTGCTTCTTGACGCTACTCCCGAGGATGGTTTTGCTGATGAATGGTGTGAAACATTTGGAATCGAATGGAATTTGTTTCCAATAGGAAAATGGAAAAATACCTTTAGACCCTTTGCCTGGAGTGAAACGGCCATCGAACACAATCTTCTCTATGAAACAAGTGAAACTTATCCCGGATTCGATTGTATCCGGTGGGCAAACAGCCGTCTCTTCTCGCATTCAATTCGAGAGCGCTATGCCTTAAGTCCATTAAAAAAAACTGCGTGTTATACTATAGAGGCAGAGAATCTTGACTGCTTATTGGCATCTTTGCAGCAGGGTGCTTGGGTTATTAAATGTGAACATTCGAATTCCGCTTATGGCAATCGGCTGGCTTTTGCGCCCTTGGATGCGGCCAAACGAAAGGGATTGGTTGAGGAGCTGCTAAAGTTAGATTCCAATTTTGTAATTGAGCCCTGGTTGAAACGCAAAAAAGATTATGGTTTTCGCTTTATGCTCAGTCCATCTGGAGTTCCCGGGCCCTTAGACTCCTATGAATCGATATGCGGAGGGAGAGGGGTTTTTAAGGGCATTGTTATTCCTCAAGACTTGGGGTTTTCAGATTCCTGGAGGCAGAAAATTGAAGAGGTGAAACAGATTCTCGCCAAGGAGTTACACGAAATCGGTTACTTTGGACCCGTTCAATGGGATGCCTTTAGTTTTGAGTCGGAAACAAATGTATCACCGCAATCTCTCAATATTGAATTAGTAAAAAACGCATCATTGACTGAAAAAACAGATGAAAATAAGAACATGGAATTATGGCCACTTGGCGAAATTAATGCCAGACATACGATGGCCAGCGCCTACCTTGATTTGTTTGTAACAAATTCCGCACAACAAAACAGAAGAGGAAGTCTTGCTTGCTTATTGATGGACGCTAAAGAATTACAAGGGGATTTATTGAAAGAAACTCCCTTTGCCCAATCTTTTCGTATTTCTGAACAGGATAATGCCAAGGCCTTAAGATTGGAATTGGAAATTTTCTTAAACGGAGCATATGGGAGTCAAAAAACCACAGACCAGAAAAAATCGGCCTTTTTTTGCAGTCCTGGTATGTATACATGGCAGGGGCAGAGTTGGAAAGCCAAAAAACGCTCGGTTTTATTTTTTCTTCCGAGTGTCCCTGGCCCTAACTTAATGTAAGGCCAAACAAATAATGCCACTAAGATTGCTTTGTATCGTGGGACCAACGGCTATTGGGAAAACAAAGTTGGCAGTGCGGTTGGCCGAACACTGGCATAGCGAAATCATTTCTGTGGATAGCCGACAAGTCTACCGCGGCTTGGATATAGGAACAGGCAAAGACCTGGCTGATTATTCTATTAACGGAAAGACTGTTCCCTATCATATGATTGACATTACCAGTCCAGAAGTGGCTTATACTGTTTATGAATATCAGCAAGCAGTATATCACTTGCTAGAGTGGTTCTTAAAGAAAGATGATTATGCCGAAGGCAAGAAACCCATTATTCTTTGTGGAGGCAGCGGATTGTATTTAGAAGCTGTGCTGAAAGGCTACCGAATACCCTCCGTTCCTGAAGACAGTGCCTTTAGAAATTCATTAAGCGAAGTAAAACTGGCAGAACTCGACAAGATGCTACTCACAACTGCACCTCATTTGTACCAATTGACTGACAAAAGCAGTTCCAAGAGAATTATTCGTGCCTTAGAAGTCGCTCGCGCGGGAGGAGTCTTACAGGAAGAGAATTTCGTACCTATCTCCTTTGAACATGAGATACTCTGTTTGCAGCTTCCGCGTGAAGAGCTCTACGCAAGAATAGCCAAGCGCCTAGATCAACGACTGAAGGAGGGCTTGATAGAGGAAGTCGAGCAGCTGGCTTCTATGCTAAGTTCCCTTCGACTCAGTCAGCTCGGCATGGAATATCGGGAAATTAGTCAGTATCTGGATGGACAATGCAGCCGAGCTCAGATGCGTGAAAATTTATTTCGTGAAATTTGCCGACTTTCTCGTAGACAACAAACGTGGTTCAAAGGGATGCCCCGCCGAGCTTTACCAATGCGGACCATAGAATCTTGGGACGAAAACAATTTATTGAGTCTACTTTAGTGTCAGTTTACAAGTTTTGCTCTCTGCTCGATGGGCATGTATTTTCCATATTCTTCAGTCCTCCAGCGAAAGGTCAAACTATCAACTCAGTATTGCTTCAACGTTTCAGAGTTTTCTTTTTCTTCTGCTTGTCCGGATTCCTTTTCTCCTGTTTAGGAACGGTGGAATATTCGGGAAATTTTCCTGCGGAGACAAAATGGACCGTATCACATCGAAAAGCGCTTTCTTATCAACTCGATCAAGAGTCGGAACAATTAGGAACCATATTCGACACCCGCTTTTCAGTAACTCTGAAAAAATCGGGAGACAGAAGACACTACCAGCGTGAGCTAATTGGAATGGAAGCTAAGGGCTGGCATAAAGGAACTTTAGCCAGTGAACTTGAGAAAAAAGCTCGACTGGAGGCCCGTCTATCCACAAATGGCGAACTGGAGAATATAGACGGCTACGATTCTTTAAGTAGCATTTTTAAAAAAGTGGAACAAAAAAGTGAACAATACCGAAAAGAATTATTGCAAAATATGGACACCAGTTTCTTTAAAGCCAGACTAGCCGATGATTGGCGTTTACTTCGCTTTCTTAAGCCGGGTGTTTACAAGATGGATCAAAGCTTGAATGTCTCCGAACTAAACGCACATCTGCAAACGTTAAAAATCGATTCAGCCAAAATTTTGACGATTACTCATTCGGGAGATAAGAAATGTTTGCAATACCAATTTTTTTATGAACGATCGGATTCCCTAAATTATATGATTGAATACGTACTCAGTCATCCCGAAGAAAATGTCAAGTATCGGCACTATGAACAAAATTTGGGACTAATTCAGGGAAATTGGCGTTTTGCTGTTACCCCGACCGAGGGTTTGCCCTGCTATGACGAACGCAGCGAATCGGCACACTTAACTTTAACGCATCCCAAAACCAAACGTGAAATGAAAGTTAATCTCCTTTTGTACGAGGAGAATTCGTACGTCTACTAAACTAATGTGAACAATTCTTTGCGTTCTGAATTAAGATGTATGCGATTTTTTCATTGGATTCTGCCAATTATGGCTATTTATGGTCTATTATCTTGTGCCTTTTCTGAGTTTGGCAGAACCGTCATTCAAGAGAGACAAGAGGTTATCGATCTTGAAGAAGAGTACCAGAAGACAGAATTGCAGTACTTGATTGTGCTCAATAATCTGGAAAAGTATCCCGATGATCCCTACTTGAACTCAGAACGGGACAAGGTAAAAATGGAGTTACAGTCTATCCAGTTCAAATTGCATGAACGACGTCAAATTCTGGATAACTCTTTAAAGCGCTGGGAAGAAATCATCATCGAACAGAACCTGGAAAAAAAGATTTCGGATGATGCCATTGAAGAAGGTCGATGGATTCAAGAACAAAACTAAGGTTTTACTTGTCCGATGCTTTTTAAATTTTGTATAAGTCCTGGGTATTCAGCCGTGCTTTACTATAGACCTCTTCCAGAGAAAGCCCTTTGATCTGGGATATACATTCGGCAATCCAGGGTATATGTCCCGGATGGCAGACTTTCCCGCGATGGGGAATAGGGGTCATAAAAGGACTGTCAGTCTCCAGTACAATGCGGCTTATCGGTAAGGCTTTGACAACATTGCGAATTTCTTCTGAATTTTTGAAAGTGATAACTCCAGTAAACCCGATATACAATCTCGAAAACCGCGATATGAGATTTTCAGCCAAATTTTCTGAACTTGTAAAACAGTGCACATGCACCGGCCAGTCCGCATTTAATTCATCCTTCATTATCCGAAGGGTGTCCTCTTCCGCTTCGCGGGTATGGATAACTAAGGCTTTTCCTAATTCTTGCGCAACTTGTAATTGACGGGCAAACACCTTTTGCTGCACGTCTTTGGGCGAATGTTCATAATGGTAATCCAGGCCAATTTCACCCCAAGCTACTGCTTTAGTTTCTAAAACGCAGGAGCGTAGCTGATTTTCAAGCGAATCTGTATACAAACTGGCATCATGAGGATGTAGACCGAAAGCAGCCCAAACTTTGGGGTGCTTGATAAAATCAAGAGTGGCTTTGATGGAATGGGGATGACAACATACAGTAATACAACCTTCAAATTCTGGGGGGAAGCTTGATGAGAGCAGTGTGTCCAGGTCTTGTGACTTCAGCTTCTCAAGAATCATATCCAAATGACAATGGGTATCAATATAAGCCATGCTTCAAATATAGCAGCAATGTCCCAATGCCAAGATTTCTTAGACATTTATCAGCTGACGCTGTGAAAGTATTTTTAAGGGAATGGATGCCTTACCTGAAATTGTTTTTTCCGATGTTTTTGGTCCGGAATTGCCCAAATTGCAGCGTTTGCGGCGCCGGGCCGAATCAATGCGGGCTAGCGGGCAGACAATACAACATGATGAATTTATTCAAGCTTTAAATAAGAGTCGTAGTGAGTTAATTACGCGCCGAGAGCGCCACTTTCAAGTGCAATATCCCGCCCTTCCAGTGGCTGAACACCATGACGAAATTATCAAGGCCATTTCAGAAAACTCTGTTATTCTCATTAAGGGCGGCACAGGTTCCGGCAAATCTACGCAATTGCCAAAGATGTGTCTGGAGGCGGGCTTCAGTGCTAATGGATTAATAGGTGTTACTCAACCCAGGCGAATTGCAGCCTTATCGATTAGCAACCGACTGCGCGAAGAACTGCAACACCCCGAATGGGTGGGTAGCCAGATCCGTTTCTACGAAGACATGGGGCCAGAAGCAGAAATCAAGGTCATGACCGATGGTATTTTACTGCAGGAGTATCGGCATGATAAATTCCTCCATCGTTATTCTTGCATAATTCTTGATGAAGCTCATGAACGTTCATTGAACATTGATATTCTAATGGGCGTTCTAAAAGGTGTTACAGAGCGTCGTCCCGATTTTCGATTAATTCTGACCTCAGCCACTTTGGATACTACAGGTCTGCTAAATTTTTTTCCCGGTGCTCCCATTATAGAAGTGGGCGAACGGGTATATCACGTTGAGATACAACATTGGAATTGGGACGCTCCTGCTTTAGTTCACCTAGGCCCGAACGCCTCTTATGTAGAACAGATGGCAGAATGTATCAGCGCGATAGAACAGAAAAAACCCGATCATTTGTTGGCTTTTTTACCCACTGAACGTGATATCTTGGAGACCAAAAAAATATTGGAGCAAGGCCTCTCCGAACGATTTGAAGTTTTGCCTTTATTTGGGCGTTTGGCACCGAACGATCAACAACGAATATTTCATCTAAGCGGAAAAATCAGGGTGATATTGGCGACCAATATTGCCGAGACCTCGCTGACGGTTCCTGGTATCGCCTACGTGGTAGATAGTGGTTTGGTGAGGATTTCCCGCTATCATGCTGCTAGTAAGGTGCAGGGCTTGCCGGTAGAAGCCTGTTCGCAGGCTAGTGCAAATCAGCGCAGTGGAAGAGCAGGAAGAGTTAAGCCCGGACTATGTATACGATTATACAGCCAGGAAGATTTTGAAAAACGACCTGAATTTACCGAACCTGAAATTCGCCGCAGCAACCTATGCAATGTATTACTGCACTTAATGGCTTTAGGCTTAAAACACCCAGAAAACTTTCCCCTACCTGATCCTCCGCCCATCACCGCCTTTAAGGCGGCCTTAAGACAGTTACATGAGCTAGGTGCTGTAGGTGATTTCGAATGGGGAACCCAGCTAACTCGTGAAGGCCTGCGTCTAAGCCGCTTGCCGGTTGATGTGGGACTGGCAAAAGTGATGCTGGAAGCCAAGCGTCAGGGTGTTCTCTACCCAGTGAGTGTAATAGCCGCTGCTTTAAGTGTTGCCGACCCACGTATTTGGCCCTCTGAAGAACCCGATAAATCTCGCGCAATGACAAGCCATGGCCGCTTTAAAGATAAACGCTCTGATTTTATGAGTTACATTCGCCTCTGGAACTATCTAGTGGAACAGTGGCCTGAGGATGCCTCTCTCTCAAGTCTCCGAAGGCTATGTCAACAAGATTTCCTGGCCTTTTTTCGGGTGCGGGAATGGTTTGAAATGCTGGAGCAGTTTTGCAGATTATTAGAAATACCTCGTTCACGACGACTTATTGAAGCACAAGAAGCAAATTATGACGCAGTGCATATGTCCTTATTAAGTGGATTCTTAAATAATTTAGCCCAAAAAAAGAAGGAAGAAAATGCGTATAGACTGAGTAGTGGGCGAGAAGGCTTTTTATCGTACTCTTCTAATTTGTATCGTTCGAGACCCGAGTGGTTAATCGCTGGCGAAGTAAAACAGACCGGTCGAATCTATCTGCATACCTTGGCTGAAATCAAGCCGGCCTGGGTAGAATACTATGCGGCGGCACTGTGTAACAGAG
>JBBQAD010000119.1:0-8639 GCA_038315885.1 Fibrobacteria bacterium
GACCTGTTACAGATATGATTGGCTTTTCATTGAATTTTAAAATTGCCTTAAACTTAATTATTATTTTTAACTGTTCTGCTATACCTACATTTTTTTCAAGTAGTTTCAGATTTTTGGTAACGGGCAACGATTCGCCTGTTAGAGCGGACTCGTCTACGTTCAATTGGTTGAGTTCAAATAAGCGACCATCGGCAGGAACGATATCTCCGGCTTCTACTAGTAGAATGTCACCGGGTACAATCCTTTCGGAAGGGATTTCAATTATTGAATTATCTCTTAATACTTTTGCAACACTAAGGTCCATTTGTTTTAAGGCATTCATGGATCTGCGTGCCTGTAATTCCATAAAAAAACCCAGGGCTGCCGTAATAAATAAAACGCCAATTATGGAGAAGCCTTCAATCCAATGCCCGAAAAAAAATGACAATCCGGCTGCCACTACTAGCAATAAAACGATAGGACTTTTGAATTGCGAGAGAAGAATGAAAAAGACACTTTTTTGTTTTTGTGCTTTATGACTGTTTAACCCATACTCCTCAATTCTTTTCTGTACCTCCTGTTCCGTTAGTCCAGTTTGTTGATTTGCCTGAAGCAGTTGAACGATTTTTTCAACTTCCTCTGAATGGGAAAGTTCGATTGGATAAGAGATATTTGTACTTTTTATTGTCATTTTTAATTTGTCTTTGTTATGGTGTAATTGTATAGTCGTACTCAAGACTGTAGTGCAAAATGATTAATCAACATTTTTTCTGCAGCAATGCCGGTTTAGGATTTCAAATTCCAATCCTAGCCCCAAGTCTTCTTAATAAACCCAGCCCTGCCAGATCCTACCTTATACATATTATAATGCGCTGAATTCTTTTTGTAATAAGCCTGGTGATCCTCTTCCGCAGGATAAAACTTTGAAGCTGGGCTTATCTCTGTAACAATGGGGCCATCAAATTTCCCCGAAGTTTCAATACCTTCTTTTGACTGTATCGCATCTTCCTTCTGTGCCTCATCGTGGTAAAAAATTGCGGAACGGTATTGGGTACCCGCATCTGCAAATTGTCGATTCAACGAAGTTGGATCAATGTTTTTCCAAAAGACATTCAGCAAGTCAGAATAGGAAACTTTATCGGGTTCATACTCGATTTCAACCGCTTCGGCATGGCCGGTCTGACCTGAGCACACTTGTTTATAGGTCGGATTGGTAACTTGTCCACCCATGTATCCCACTGTTACTCGTAGTACACCATCTATTTCTTCATATGGAGGCTGCATACACCAAAAGCATCCCCCCGCAAAACTGGCAAGTTTATTCATATTTAGGGTCCTTATTGATTTTAAGAGTATTCCTAGCAGATGAGTCTTCATTAAGATAGTCGTTAAAGAAAACGATTCGAGCTAAATCTCAAATTTTTCAACTTTACCCTTGACTGCCTGTACCAATATTGGTACAATAAATTTGTAGACAATTTAAAAAGACCCGTTCTAAAAGTGTTTTTTTACAAATCTGAAAATGAGAGAGAACCTGCACGCGATTGGATTCTTAACCTTACAACTGAAGATAAAAAAATTATCGGTCAAGATATCAAGACGGCACAATTCGGGTGGCCTTTAGGAATGCCACTGATTCGAAAGATTGAAACCAATCTTTGGGAAGTGCGAAGTAAGATTAAGGATGGTATAGCAAGGGTGTTTTTTACAGTTGATGACAATACAATGATTTTGTTACACGGATTTGTTAAGAAATCACAGACCACACCTCTTTCGGAGTTAGAAACTGCTAAAACAAGACGGAGAAGATATCATGCAAAATAAAAGTAGAGGAAGCGACTTTGATGACTTCTTGAAAGAGCAGGGTCTTTTAGAAGAAGCAACTGCGGTCGCTTCGAAAAGAGTCTTAACCTATCAATTTGAAATGGAAATGAGAAAAAAACATCTCAGTAAAATTTCAATGGCAAAAAAAATGAATACAAGCCGGTCAGCACTTGATAGGTTACTCGACCCTACAAATTCATCTGTAACACTTCAGACTCTTGAAAAAGCTGCTTTTGCATTGGGTAAAAAAATCAAGATTAGCTTAGTATAGATCCTTATCGAAGCAAACGGAAATTTCTTTAAAGCAGGATCAAATGGTTCACTAATTGAAAATAAAAAAAACTAAACTAAATAAAGTGCGTCGCTCCAGTATCGAAAAGAAAATTGACTCTGCGAAAAAAAAAGTCTGATTTCGGTTCGAAAAAATGAAAGGAATTTTGAGATATGAAAAAATAGGGATAATAAAACTGTTTTGATCAAATAACTACTGTCTTTCACCCTCTATATAAACACTTTCCGCTGATTCAAAGCGGTAGGCATCTCCCACGACACCCTTTACACTCACATGGTCAAAGCAGAAATCTTTCATATGACTGCCTACAAAACCTGCACAACTTAATGTTTCTGCATTGCTACGCATGGCTGCCGCTTCGGCACTTGCTCCTGCCAGCATCGTGATATCGATATGATCAAAGTGGATGTTTTCAAGCGGCATTTCAGGCAGACCATAAAAAGCTCCAGCAGCAATCGTAGTATCTCTAGCGATAATATTTGAAAAATGAATGTTCCGAAATTGCGGTGTTTTGTCTGTAACAGCTTGAGGATTTGGATCAATGGTAATGGAATCTTTTCCACCTGGACCAAAGAAGTAGTACAGATTCATGACGAAGGGGCATTTAACCTTTCTCATTATCAAATTATTGACACGGATATCTTCGACTATTCCACCTCTTTCCCGGCGAGATTTTAAGCGGATTCCCCTATCAGTACCGTTCAGAATACAATTTGAAATGACAACATCTCGCACTCCTCCGCTCATCTCGCTGCCGATCACCACGCCTCCATGGCCATGGGACAAAATGCAATCAGAGATGACAATTCGTTCGCAAGCCATCGGAGGGAGGCTATCGCGTTCTGTACCGGCTTTTATAGTAATACAATCATCGCCTACATCAATGTGGCATCCTTGAATAAATACGTCTTGGCAAGATTCCGGGTTGATGCCATCGGTATTGGGTGAATCTTCAGGGTTTCGGATGTTTACATTTTGAATGCGCACTCTTCTGCAACGTGCCGGATGAATTGTCCAGGCAGGCGAATTGATTAAGTGAATTCCTTCAATCGTCAGATCTTCGCAGTCGATAAAGCCCAGAAGTCTTGGGCGTGGATGGGCTAAAGTTCCCTCTAAGGCTTTTTTCCACCAGGGCGCACCCCGACCATCAAGTGTACCTGTGCCGCAAATGGATACATTCTTTAAACCGCTTCCCCCGATACAGGCCGCATGAGTCTTCCCAGATATCCCTTCGTAATAACCGTCGATTAAGGGGAAATCATCTGGATCTTGGCTAGCCAGTAATAGGCTGCCGGGAGCAAAAAAAAGTTTGATGTTATCGCGTAAAAACAAGGCGCCACAGTGATATACTCCTGCGGGAATTATTACTTGACCTCCCCCTTTCGAAGCTGCTGTATCGATTGCTTTTTGAATGCTTTCAGTATCTTTATAGATGCCATCGGATTGCGTCCCAAAATCTTGGACATTGAACATATGAATCCTAACAGATTGAACTGAAAGAAATCTAGCCAAATTTATGGTCCAGATGCTTTAATGGGGCGCTTTAGCGCCGAAACGAAACCAGATAAAACCTCCCACACCTGCCAGTAAGGAGGCGAAAAGAATTGCTGTTTTAGCTGTTTCAAGCTTGGCAGCATCTTGAAAGGCGAGGTTGGCAATAAAGAGTGACATCGTGAAACCAATACCTCCAATCCATCCTATACCATAAACCTGAGAAAACGAGGCACCCTTTGGCATATCTGCTAAGTTCATTTTTTTTGATAACCATGAAAAAAGTGTAACACCAATCTGCTTTCCCAAGACTAGACCAAATAGAATTCCCAAACCGATTGGTGAGAATAGATGTTTAAAAACTTCTGCGTTTAGCTTAACTCCCGCATTGGCTAATGCGAAAACGGGCATGATTAGAAAGACAACCCAATGATGCAGTTTTTCTTCTAAAACCTTTACCGGAGAATTTGCGTCCCAAGCAACTAAATGGATATCTCTAAAAGTATCATAATGGTCGGAGTGTAATAGAATACTTTCTTTACCGCCTTTTCCTTCTTCTTTACCTTGCTGATGGAATTTCTCCACCAAGGGCTTCGCTTTTTCGCTGAAGTGATTTGCACTGATAACAGGCCGAAGGGGGATGAAAAGGGCAGCTAAAACTCCGGCGATGGTCGCATGAATTCCTGATTTCAAGACGGCAAGCCACAGAAATGAGAAAAGGATGATGTATACAATGGGTCGTCGGGCTCCTAAGAAATTCAATAAAAGCCCGAGTGCAAATATACCAGCACCGAGAAGGAGGGGGGTGATATGAACTTCACTGGTATAGAAAATGGCAATCACTAAGACCGCTCCGATGTCATCAACAATCGCCAGGGCGGTTAGAAACAACAACATTGAAGCGGGAACGCGGCTTTTCATCAAGGATAAAATTCCTATTGCGAAAGCAATGTCAGTGGCCATGGGTATGCCCCAACCTTCAGTATCACCAGAATTGAAGGTAAAGGCCAGATAGATGACAGCAGGAACTAACATGCCACCCACAGCAGCAGCAAACGGAAAGGCGGCGTTACGCCAGGTAGATAGTTCACCCACTAAGGCTTCCCGTTTAATTTCAAGGCCTACGACAAAGAAGAAAATTGCCATAAGACCATCATTGATCCAGTGATGCAGACTTTTTTCTAAAAAGAACTGACTAAATCCGATGCGGAATTTTTCTTCCCAGAGAGAATGGTAAAGGTCTTGCCAGGGCGAGTTGGCCCAAATTAAAGCCACGAGTGTAAACAGCAGTAATACGATGCCGCCGCTAGCTTCATCGTTCATGATCTGCTGAAAAAAGACTTTGGGGGAACGTAAATTTTTAGGGCCTGATCGGCCGGATACTTTTTCCATTTATAGGAAATACACTATTTAGAAATTTTGTCCACAGTAAAGATTTTTCTACTACTCAATTTTAGTCACAAGTAATCCTTCAAGAGACTTCAACAATAGAATTCGTTATTTAACACCAAGTTCTGGACTCGACAGGATGCTTAAAGACCCTAAATAAATAGGGCCTCAGTGAAAGTGTCAATCAATTACGGAATCAGCAAGAGTCCCTGCTGGCTAATGTTCTTCTTAGTTGGGGCATAGGAACGAACGATAACGAGGCCTTTGGGTAAACTTTGTCGGGGATCAGTGCCAATCCAATTAAGTTCACTACCTGTCCAATCGGCTTGAGCACCGGATAATTTTTTCCCATCGGTTGAGTAAAAATCCCATTGAAGTCTTGTGGCTTCTTGACCAGTAAGAAATGCTTCCAAATTATTTTTTGGTTGCTTATTTAAGACCTTGATTCCGGTGGGAACGCCTATTTCAAGTTTGCCAGCATATTCTTCCACAGGTTTTTGACATTTTACATTGGGTCCGCAATCAGGAGAAATGGTGATAGACACTTTATATGACCCCGGCGCCATGGGTCCCATTGTATAACTGGGTCCGAAGGGAATCTTGTTCATGATGCAAACTCGGTCTGGAAAGCTTTTATGTGTAGCACTTAAGTGAATTTCATAATTACCTGAACTAACTGATAAATTTGAAAATTCGGTTTGACATGAACCATAGCGATCGTTGAATACATCAAGATTGAACGATTTATAAGCAATTGCCCGCTCGGGCATTAAATGCCATTGATCTTTAACAACCGGCTTTTCTAAAACTTGTAATGTATCCACGAAAACCGGCTGAATGCCGATTTTACAAGCTGGTTGGCTTACCTGGCAATCTGCTAAACGAATGGCATGTACGGAATAGGTTCCGGTCTTCAGGGCGGGAATTTCGAAAGTTGTTCCATAAGGCTTATAAATTAAAGGACACATAACATTCGGTAACACCGTAGTATGAAAGGTGAGATAGATGTTTTTTCCGGAGGTGCTGACAGCCATGTTATCAAAGCGATTGGCGCAGAAAAACTGATAAGACAAAAGGCTTAATTTGTTTGCCATGCCGGCTTCAATGCTTTTCGGATCGATCATATAGGCCACTGCGCCCTGTTCTTCAACAAGAAGTTTTCCAATTATCTCCGGTATAATGGCAATTTCACAGACCGCACAGGGTTTTCCATTAACAGATTCACAAACTGCGCAAGGCGGCATTCTGCTGGCATACACCGCATATACACCTGGTTTCAAAGCCGGAATCGAAAAGCTGGGTCCATAGTTCGGGCGAACAATGTCTACATCGGGTACTTGCAAATAGTCTGGACACCATCTTTTGGTTTGCGAATAAACGAAGTATAAGTCAATTCTTGCTTCGGATATACTGGCTGATTTATGGGTAAACTCCGAGGCGCAGGTAAAATCTGTCGCACTTAGTTTCAAACTGAAAGCTTGCTCGGCATTTACTGTTTCTGGAGAGAAGGAATAGACTGACTTTGAAAAGGAGAGATTGATGCTTACTAATAAGGCCAACAGGCCGAAAAAAAAGAAACGAAATGACTTTTGAGATTGCATGGATGCCTCCGCATGTAGTGTAGTTAGAATCTAATTTACGTCAATTCATAGGTAAAATCTATAGGGAAATAACCAAAATTGTAATATTTGTAGTGTATTTTTATTCTAGATGGGGACAAAAGTTCCGGAAATTAGCCCATTTTTTTAACGTGAGCCCTTTCTAGTATAGAATCCCTCTGTTCCTTCTTAAATTGGAAACGAAATTGCGATGCAAAGCATATGGGGTTGTAAAGCAAAGAATAAATTCCAAGGACACTGAATGAATTATGAAGAATGTGAGTGGGCATCGCAGGGGGGCTTGGTAATAATGCCCTATTACGGACCCTGGTCCTGGATGAATAGGGAGGCGCGGGCCTTTATCGATGATCTGGTGGAAAGTGTATATCGGGAATTCCAGATACCCGAGAGTGTTCCACTTATTGCAACAGGGGGTAGTATGGGGGGATTCTCTTTCCTGTTATATACGCGCTATGCGAAACGAATTCCCATTGCTTGTCAGGCTTTATTTCCGGCTTGTGATTTATTGTATCACTTTAAAGAACGCCCTGATGTAGCTAGAACAGTTTATTCAGCACTGCGTCATTATCCCGAAGGCATTGAACAAAGTATAGAAGAACATTCACCATTGCATCAGTGTCAACATCTACCCAACATTCCTTACCAAATTATCCATGGCGATAGTGACACAGCTGTGGACAGGGTACATCATTCTGACAAAATGGTAAAAGCCATGCGGGAGCGCTCATTACAAGTGGAATATTTGGAAGTTGCGGGAATGGGCCATGGGCCAATCCCCCGTCTTGATGTACACAGAAAGAAAATTGAATTTGTAAGTCAATTTTTGAAGTGAAGGTGAATATGAAAAAAAACCGGTTTTTTTAAGCTGCAATATCCAGTGCCATGTTACTTCCCCTGTAACATTTCTTCAGGCCTTGAAATTTCTGGTGAAACAGGATAGCAGCTATAGAATTATTTCATACCTTGGGTGTGCTGGAAGTATACATGTCACACTGTCCTCATCGATTTCAAAGACAGGTTCAGGACAACCCTCTTCTCTCATGGTTCGAATAATTGTGGGTATACCTTGACCCTCTGCCTGTGCCAATTGAAGTCGATTGAAAAAGTAAGCCAATGCTTGATTACGCCAATGTGGAGCCGCGCGACCTTCTAAAAATTTTTCTTTTTGAATTGCCCTTGGGAGACTACCGGGACTTAATACTTCAATGCGATTTGAAAAGACTGTAATTCTCGTAGGTCGATCATTTTCATAATCACGATGTACGATTGCGTTAACGACAGCTTCTTGTAAAGCGCGTTTTGGATATTTCGACTGGTTTGGTTTCGTTTTTCTTTTATCAAATATTGTATAGGACTCTGATTCGAGAAGATCGATTACCTTTTTTGCCTGTTCAATAACTGAGCCTATCACTTCATGCTTTTCAGCTACTGCATCACTTCGGTCAAGCCCAGGGTAGATCGATAGAACCGTATAAGCACCTGCAAAAAATTTTGTTGGCTGTTTTGAGAAGAGCAGCAATGTGAAATTTCTAAAAAGTGTTTTATTCGTAAGCTGTTCTCTTACTGCAAATGTCGGAACAAAAGGGGACAAAGATTCCGAAGTAGATAAATAGTCTTCTATACCCTTTTTGGAGTCCCACAATCCCATCTGTTGCAAGTAATAGCGAAAGGCAATCATATCGATGTCATTGTCATTCGATATACTATTTGATCTTCTATCCCAAGGTTCCAAAGCGCCCTTTCGAACCAATAGTTCACGGAGAATACCATTTTTCGCTTCTACAGTTTGTCGCCCTATTCTGACATAATAAGTTGTGGCGTCTTTACTTCGTGGTTTATAAGAATGAACTGTCGAGGTAGAGGGAACAATAAAAATCAAAATTCGAGTGTCGGTATTCGGTATTGTAAGTTCCTCTACAATAGGAACAATTTCTGGATGCACTCCAGTTCGACAGTGTGCCAAAACTTTGTTCTCAACTTCTTTTAGTCGATTTGCAGTTAATCCAACAAATTCAACAGTCGGAAATCCAGCTTCATCCTTGCCC
>JBBQAD010000057.1:0-10944 GCA_038315885.1 Fibrobacteria bacterium
ACTGGTGCCCTGCAAAATCAACAAACATCACTGGGTAAATCGCTCGAAAAACTTTCGACTGGTTTACGTATCAATCGTGCCAGTGACGATGCTGCCGGTCTTTCTGTATCAGAACAATTGCGCACTCAAGTACGCGGTATGGGTCGTGCCAAAGCCAACGCCGAAGATGGTATCGCACTTTTGCAGATAGCAGAAGGCGCGGCCAACGAGGTATCCACAATTCTTCAACGTATGCGAGAATTGGCGATTCAAAGTTCCAATGATACACTCACCACCAATGAACGCAGCTATACAAACCAGGAATTTCAGGCTTTAATGACTGAAATGCAAAGGATTTCCCAAGCCACTCAGTACAATGGACAAACCCTTTTGGATGGGGCGGCAGGAAGTTTTGGCGCCGCTGGAAGCAACTCATCCATTTTGCATATCGGTGCAAACAATAATAACGGAAATGTCAACGGAACTACTGATACGATTGCAATTGGCATTGATTCGCTCACATTGGGTGCCTTAGGGCTAACCCTAACCACTACTAATGTAACAGGTCAGGCCAATGCTTTTGCCGCCATCACCTCGATTGATGATGCAATTAGGTCGGTCAACAATATGCGCTCTGACATGGGTGCCTATATTAATCGGCTTGACCATGCCATCACTAATTTGACCAATAGCGTGAACAATACTCAGGATGCAGAATCAAGAATTCGAGACGTAGACTTTGCAGAAGAAACCACAAACTTCACTCGGTCTCAAATCTTGACCCAATCGGCTACGGCGATGTTGTCGCAAGCCAATCAGGTTCCTCAAGGGGTGCTCAGCCTGCTGGGCTAGTAGTGAACAGGGACAAAAGGGCCAATTCTTTGAAAACTGGGGCACTGCCTCGGTTTTTTTCTTTTTATAGCAATAATTTGTGAAGCGATTTTATTTTTGTCTCTTTGGCTTTTTCCAGTTTGGTCTAGCAGTGAAACCAATTTCAGATTTTTTGAATAATGCCCCCCGCTCCTTCCTAATGAAACTCCTGGCTCGGGATAAACCCTTGAAGGGTCTTGTCCCCACCAGTCATGCCCTCGAGCTCTCTCTCAAATGGGCCATGGATGAGATACGAATTAAGTCAGTCTTGTCGTCTCTAAGTCCCCCTGGATTGCGCAGTTTAACGCTTGTATATCTCTCTGGAAGAAGAGGAATCAACGAAAGCGAAATAATTAGTTCAGGCGACAAACAGAATCGGGAGGATTTGTTATTTGAGCTATCTCGTTTGTTATTTGAACAATTTATCTACAGTCGAAATGGTGAACAGAAATCCTATCATGGTTTTTTAGAATACACTTCTATTCTACTCGAACCATGTCTTTTTCAACAGTTACAATCCAGAGGCAGCGCCCAAGCATCCGATACCGACGTCTATATTGGCTATCAGTTTTATCTCGCCTCGCATCTTAGTTTAATCGTAAGCCAGGCGGCCTTGGCTATGCTAAAACTGACCCAGACCGGTGAAATGCATCGAAAATCATTTTCGACCATAACAGAAAAATTTCAATTTATCCGGAATCTTTCAGACAGTGCCGCCGAACATGAATTGTGGTTTTTGTTGAATTTTTGTGCGGACAAGAAAATTTTGTTACGGGAGGAAAATCTCTATCAGCCTGGCTCCTTAACTTCGCGTTACCTTCAAGGCTCTGCAGCGACCTTCAGCAATGAACTCGTCAAATGGTGGTTGGATTATCGCTGGCCTTCCGATAAGAACACTCTCCAGATTTTACTAAAAAGCCTCGAATCACCCTGCCAATCGGCCTTAATATGTGATCTTCTGTGGTTTCCAGAAGGTCCGCGCCATCGCGCATTTGAAAAGGCCTCTAGCGGGGTAACCTGGGATTCCCTGCCACGCTTAGTGCGAGAACTATGGATGCTGGGTTTAATTGATTTCCAAATCGGAAAAGGAAAAATTCAGTGGATCAAGGCCAACTCGAAGTGGACTGCTTTTTTAAATGCAAATGAATTAGACTCCTCAAGCGAGCCGAACAAAGCCCTGGCCCTTCCCACTCTCGAGTGTCTTGTACCTCTTGAATGCCCAATGGAATGGCGTTACACCTTGGACTTGGTGGCTCAGCGCGAAAATGATGAAATGATGTGTAAATATCGTTTCAGCAAGGATTCTGTAGTTGCCGGGCTTCAGGCCGGTCTAGCGATGGAAAGCTGGAACCAGTTAAATGATTGGCTAGCCTGGGACCTTTCTGCCAGGCACAGTCTGGATGACTGGGCCGCAAGTTACGCAAGCACTGTCTTTAAGGATGTTACACTGTTACATGTAAAAGATCAGCAACGCCGCGATGAATTATTTCACTTACCAGCCTTTATGGAATTGGTTGAGGAGTATATTCCCACTTATGGATTCGTGCTTCGTCACGGTGCAAAAATTCTCGTCAAAACTCTCTTACAGGGTTTTGGACTTAGTCCCGCTGAATCTAGAAGCTATAAACCTCAATTAGAACCAATTAAACTGAATCCAGATAAGGCTAATTGGGATTTCGAGGGCCTTAGCGAAGGTGAATTGGAATACTATGAGAAGGAACTACCCCCTAGCCCCCGGCCGAAAAATGTAAATCAGGGGAAATATGGCGGAGAAAAAAAGGATTTAAGCCCAGGGGAAAAACGACAAATCATTGAATATGCCATGATGTCTGAAAAAAAAATTGAAATCACTTTTTTGGAAGGAGACAAAAAAGCTTATTTGATAAAACCTCTATTTTTATTGAGCGATCGGGAACAGCCCATGATGGTGGCCACTCAAATGGAAACCGGTCATCGCAATGAATATGATATCAATAAAATCGGCACCCTGACAATAATTGAATAAAATAGTTGAGGCTTGATGACTGTTCCATTTGTTCATCTGCAAACCCATTCAGAATATTCCATGCTCTTGGGCGCAGCCCGGATCAAGGATTTAATCGCCAAGGCCAAGGAATTCGGTCAGACTGCACTAGCCCTTACCGACCATGGAAATATGTTCGGAGCAGTAGAGTTCTTTGTATCCTGCAAAAAGGCTGGTATTAAACCTATTATCGGGTGTGAATTCTTTGTTGCTCCAGATACACGTTTCAATACCAACTATTCTCCAGGGGTCACTGCCTGGCACAAATTGATTTTTTTGGCAAAAAATCAAAATGGATACAAGAATCTATTGCAACTCTGTAGCCTGGCATATACAGAGGGCTTCTATAACAAACCTAGAATTGATTGGGAACTGATAAAGAAATATCACGAAGGCTTATTCTGTTTAACTCTGAACCATCAGGGAGAAATAGGTTCTCTGCTCGTCAGTCAAAGGCTTGTGGATGCAGAGATGCGCCTCGACGTATTTGCTGATATTTTTGGAAAAGAAAATGTTTTTCTATGTGTACAAAAGCTGGGAGAAGCAAAAGAAAATATTGTCAATCAGTCCTTTTTAAACCTCCACAAAAAAGCTGATTGGAAGCTTCTGGCAGTCAATGATATCCACTATGTCAATCAAGGAGATGGAGATGCACACAGTGTCCTTCTTTGCATTGAAGACGGATGGAAAATAGACGACGAAAAAAGACCGCAGTTTCCTTCTCATAACTTTTATTTGCGTTCCAGTGAAGAAATGCAGCAATTGTTTTCGATGTATCCAGGGGCTTTGGAAAATTCGGTGGAGATTGCAGAAAACTGTAAAATCGATATCGAATTTGGGAAGCAGTACTACCCGCAATGCGAGATTCCACCCGGATTTTCCGATGGTGACGCCTACTTAAGCCACTTATCTGAAGAGGGATTGAAGACCCGTTACTCAGAAATAACTCCCGAATTAAAAAATCGTCTCCACTATGAATTGGAGATCATGAAAAAGACCAATGTGGCCGGCTACATGCTAATTGTACAGGACTTTATTGATGCCGCCCGAAAAATGGGAATCCCTGTTGGTCCAGGCCGAGGTTCAGCTGTAGGTTCCCTGGTCTCGTACTGTATCGGTATTACAGATGTTGACCCCATTCGATATAAATTGCTCTTTGAACGCTTTCTGAACCCCGAACGTGTTTCCATGCCAGATATTGATACGGATTTTTCTGATCTGGATCGCGACCGTATCATTCAATATGTGGTTAAAAAGTATGGAAAAGAATCTGTAGCGCAGATTGTTACATACGGCCGGATGAAGGCTAAGATGGTCTTGCGCGATGTAGGCCGAGTGATGGGAATGGAAGCCTCTCATTTGAATTTTCTCTGCAAATTATTTCCCGCCAACAATCCCTTTGCTGACTTGCGAGCTGCCATAAAAGAATCACCAGAATTAAGGGATGCCTTAGACAGTGATACTCAACACAAACGCCTCCTGGAAGTCGGTTTGAAGCTCGAAGGCTTTGTGCGACAGGCCGGTATGCATGCTGCTGCTGTAATCATTACTCCCCAGGCAGTGGTTAATTTTGCGCCCCTCTTCAAACAACCCGGTTCTGATAACGTCATGATTCAATATGACAAGACTTATCTCGACGATTTGGGTCTGTTAAAAATGGATTTCTTGGGACTGCGCAATCTGTCAGTAATTCAAGATTGTCTTGAAATGATCAGAAAAGAACACCATGTTACATTGAATCCCCTTGATTTGCCTGAAGGAGATGAAAAAACCTTAGAACTACTAGGTAAAGGCTTAACAGTTGGCGTATTCCAGTTTGAATCGGGAGGTATGCAGGATTACCTCAGAAAATTAAAGCCTTCAAATCTGGAAGACATCATCGCTATGAGCGCTTTGTATCGACCAGGACCCATCGAGTTTATTCCACAATTCATTGCACGTAAGCATGGTCAAGAAAAAATTGATTGTTTTCATAAAGATCTGGAAGACATCTTAATGGAAACCTACGGCGTTATTGTTTACCAAGAACAAGTGATGCAAATTGCTCAAAAGCTAAGCGGCTTTACCTTGGGAGGAGCAGATTTATTGCGTCGCGCCATGTCGAAGAAAGATGTCGCAAAAATGGATGCGATGAAACCCAAGTTTGTTAATGGTGCGGTGGAAAGAGGCTATGCTTCGTCGCTGGCAGAGAGAATTTGGGAAGTTCTGGTTCCCTTCTCAAGTTATGCATTTAATAAATCACACTCCGCAGCTTACGCTTTTATTGCCTATCAAACTGCCTTTTTGAAGGCTCACTATCCAGCGTCCTTTATGGCGGCTAACATGACCTCCGAAATGCAGGATACGACTCGATTGGTGGTGCTGATTCAGGATTGTAAAAATCTTAAGGTTGAAATTCTTTTCCCCAATATCAATGTAAGCACGTCCAAATTTCGGGCTTCCGGTAATCAAATCGTGTACGGCCTTGGTGGAGTCAAAAATGTGGGTTTATCGGCCGTCGATAAAATTGTGGTGGAAAGACAAAAGAACGGACCCTATATATCCATTTTTGACCTCTGTCGCCGTGTCGATGGCCATGTACTCAACCGACGAGCACTTGAATCACTGATTTTTGCAGGGGCTTTGGATGAATTAGATGGCAACCGCGCACAACAGTTTGCAACTGTAGAAATGGCAATGGATTTGGCGGCCCGCAGGCATGAGGATCGTTTATTGGGCCAAACTTCCATGTTCGATATGGGTGACAGCAAGACTTCTTTAGAAGATGGGGACCCGTCTTTACCTGATGTAGAGCCGTGGCCTTATACGGAAATGTTACAGAAGGAAAAAGAAGTTTTGGGACTGTTTCTCTCTGGACACCCTTTGGAACCCTTACGGCCTGAAATGGAAGCCTTCGCCACTTCCACCTTAGACCCCAGCCGCCTGGAATCTATTCAGACTGACGCCAATGTTGTTTTTGGGGGGGTGATAACTAAAATAAAGACTCGTATTTCTGCCAAAGACAATCGAACCTTTGCCTTTGCAGAGCTGGAAGACTTTGTCGGCACAGTCGAGGTGACCTTCTGGTCAGATACTTTTGAGGAAGTGAGACATTTGGTAGAACTTGATTCAATGGTGCTAATCCGAGGGAAATTTCAACGCGACCATGAAAGAAACCGGTACAAGATAATTGCGAACAAAGTATTACCCTTAAATGAAGCTCGCGAAAAATTGACTAAATCAATCCATCTTCGCTTACGAACTGCAGGTTTACAAAAGGAAAATGCCGATAACCTATTTGAAATATGTGCAGCCAACACAGGATCATGTCGCCTAGTAATACATATGCAAAATGTGAAACATCCGGAAGTTGTAATACTAAGCGATAAAACCCTGGTCGACTCTGGAAAGGAGTTTACCGACCAGGTTGAAAGATTACTTGGCCAAGGAAGTGTATGGCTCAGCTCAAAATCAGGCTAAGGTTACTCTGGGGCGGCTGCAAGAACCAAATTTTTAGCAACCTGTATCCAATCAGGATTGGCATTGAGGCAGGGAATCAATTGAAAGTCTTCACCTCCAGCAGCGATAAAAGTTTTGCGTCCCCGAATACCAATCTCTTCTAAAGTTTCCAAACAATCTGTTACAAAAGCCGGACACGCTACCAAAAGATGTTTTATGCCATTCTTGGCAAGCTTAGTGAGGGTTGATTCTGTATCGGGTCCAATCCACTGGGTTCGACCAAAGCGACTTTGAAAGGTTGAAGTAATACGATCTGAGCTTAGCCCTAATTCCGACTGAAGTGCACGACTGCTTGCCACACATTGAGCTCTGTAGCACCACTGATTTTCTTGAGTCATTTGATCACAACACGAAGGCAAGTCCGAAAGACAGTTTTTAGCTTTCGGAAGGGTTTTCTCAATGTGACTCTCAGGAAGGCCATGGTAACTCAGTAGCAGATGAGCATTTGGGGAAGCAACAACAAAGGGTCGCATGCTGGCTGCCAGGGCTTTGATATACATTGAGTCGGAATGAAAACTGGGTACTATAGAAACCGGAGGAAAATTCCAACGAGTACGCAAAACCCGGTAAACTTCGTCTACCGCACTCACTGAAGTAGAAGCTGCAAAATGGGGAAATAGTGGAAATACAGTAATCGATTCCACATTGCTTTGTACAAGATTTTGTATCTCTTCTTTTATGGAAGGTCGCCCACAGCGCATAGCCAGGCGAACATTCCAATCGCTGCCAAGCTGGCTTTGTAACTCAGAGCAAAATTCTTGCGACAGAAAAACGAGCGGAGAACCCTTTTGAGCATCCCAAATACTTTGATAGGCTTCTGCAGATTTCTTAGGGCGAAAAGGCAGAATAACAGTGTTTAGAAGCAGAAAGCGACCCCATGCTGGCATATCAAGAATTTTAGGATCACTTAAAAACTGCCTCAAATACCGGCGCACCGACTTGGTATTTGGTGCTTCTGGAGAGCCCACATTAACAAGCAAGAGTCCGCGAGTGGCCATGCACTAAAAGGTAGCCTTTAAATATCATAACCGAAGCGAAGCGAAACTAGCGGCTCTGAGAAAGTTGTTTGGATGACATATATTTTCCCTGGTATTTTTCTAAAAAGGGTAACACTTGGTCGGGAGGAATAGGAGGGCTAAACAGGTATCCCTGCATGCGATCGCAGCCCATTTTATTAAGCATTTGCAAATGCTCCGTGGTCTCTACGCCTTCTGCCACTAAGGAAAGTCGCAGACTTTTCGCCATCGCGACAATGGCTTCAACGATGGCTGCTGCATCACCACTTTCAGTCACATCTTTCACAAAGGAGCGGTCAATCTTCAAAGTATGCAGGGGAAATTTTTGCAGATAGGCCAAGGAGGAATAACCCGTACCAAAATCATCGATTGAAATCGTATTGCCGCTCGCTGTTAATTCTCTCAGCAAATGGATGCTGTAATTGACATCTTTCATCGTAACACTCTCTGTAATCTCCAGCTCCAGAACTTCAGAAGACATGCTAAACTCATCCAACACAGACTTTAATTGACTGGCAAAATCATTGTTTTGAAACTGTTTGGCACTCACATTGACTGAAATTCTAAGATTGGAATATCCAGCTTGGTTCCACTTTTTGAGTTCACGGCATGCTTGACGCAATACTTCTTGGCCGATGGGTATAATAAGCCCGGTTTCTTCGGCCTGGGGAATAAAGTCTAATGGTGGAATAACTCCTTGAGTGGGGTGATGCCAACGGACTAGGGCTTCAAAGCCATCGATATGGCCATCTGACATACGAATGATTGGCTGAAAATACACAACCAATTCTTTTTCTTTTACTGCCCGATGTAAATCACCTTCAAGTAGAAGCCTTGCCATGGCATTGTCATGCATTTCACTTCCAAAAATGGAAACTCTATCAGGCCCTTGATTTTTGGCGTGATGCAGCGCTGTATCGGCATCTCTCAATAGTTCTTCTGCAATATGATATGTATTTGAACCGATCGCGATTCCCATAGATACACTGGGAACAACTTGATGACCCTCAATGCGACAGGGTTGACTTAAATTTTTTTTCAAGCGATCGGAGACTCTGTCTACGGATTCTCGAGTGACCACATCTTCTACCAGCACAACAAATTCGTCTCCCCCAAAATGGGCTATCGTATCTTCCGGTCGCAAACTTTTTTCTAAACGTCGGGAGAGTATCACTAGCAATTGATCGCCAGCCATATGTCCCAAACTGTCATTGATTAGCTTAAAACGGTCTACATCAATAAAGACCACCGCAAATATTTTCTCTTCATGGCGCCTTACCCGATTCAGTGCGTGACGAAGTCTATCGAGAAACAAGGCCCGGTTGGCTAAATTTGTCAGTGGATCATAATAAGCTCGACGTAAAAACTCCTGTTCCACGTGTTTGGCATCAGTGATGTCACACATGCTTCCGGCCAGCACTTTTATCTTCCCTGAATTACCCTCAATAATGATACCGCGATTCGAAACCCATAGGTACTCGCTGCTAGCTGTTTTAATTCGGAAATCCAACTGAAAGACTTTGGATTTCCCCAAGATACAGGCCTCTAAGCCTGCCTCCAATAGACTTCGATCTTCTGGATGAACCAAGTTCATCCAGAACCCTTTTTTGGGCGTAAAATTTTGGTCAGTAAATCCCAAAATTTCAAGCCAGCGATGAGAAGCATGAAAGTGATCTGATTCTAAATCCATTTCCCACAGGCCATCTTTTGCCCCACGAATAGCATAGGCGAAATTTTCACTCGAAGAGGAACTGGTGATCGTTGTCTGCGATGCCATCGTTTTAAGGGCTTTTTTGTTCACGAAACCTCGATCAAATCGGACTTCTGTTCCTCACATTCTACCTAGGGGAAACTCTTAGACGCAAACAATTAAGCCTTGTTTTAGTCTTCTGTTTGAGAAATCACAGCTTTCTGAACCAAGAAAAAATTCTAAGAGACGACTAATTGGGCTATTACTGCCCAATGCGGGCAATTGAGAGCAGCGGGTATGCTTTTAAGTAAATTTGTGTCACCATAAATTGCCAGCTTCATTGAACTTCCAATCGTATACCTCAGGGGATACAGAAAGATTTGGATTCTTCAGGATAGATGTTAACATCGCTTCGGAGACCAAAAACTCATTCATGCTTAAAGTGTTTTTTATACGAACACATGGAACCTCAGAAGCCCGTTTGGGGCCGCAGAAAAAATCTAAAGCAGTGGCAATAACATCCCGGTCACAAGGAAGCGAAATCGGCAGTGCTGCCATTTGAGGCGAGAGACCCGTGATACAATTAATCGCTGTGCTAATAGGATCCACTTTTTTTGCCAAGCGATCACTCACTAGGTCACAAAGACCCATACCTATGGCATTTCCATGGGTTTCATCGCTAAGATCAAGGGCGACCAGGCAGCGGACCTCAGGCTTTGGAAAGGCAACAAAATCGAGCAGGCGGCAACGCCCTACGATGTTGGTATCCATACCCGTACCACTGATATTTTTGCCTATCTGATCAACGACCAATAAATCTATTTGGTCAAAAGGCAATTTGGCATACATGGAATTGGCCATCTCCAACAACTCGGGTTCTCGGGTAATGAGTTTATGCGCATCAACAAATTCTAGATGAGACAAGTGATGATGCCCATCTTCAATCATCGCCACACCCCCTAATACTGAAACCTTCTCGAGAATCACCTTGGCCACATTGGGCATATAATCAGTCAGGCCTTTGACTCCATGGGTATGAATTGCCAGGGCTTGCGCATGTTTGCCCGCACCAATTGCGAGCATCTTACACAAGCCACTTTCTAATTTTCCCCGAAAATTGGTGTGCGCTTTTATTCGGTTAACAACAATGATATGATCGGCTTGTGATGCATTTTTATCTAGATAGACCATTAAGTCATCTTGGCTAGGACCGAGTTCGATGACCTCCATGGAACTGCGAATCGGGCATCCCATGCTCTCTTCAGTAATTCCCTGAACTGCCAATACGTCTCGTTGGCCTTCTGCACTAGCTCCACCATGACTACCCATCGCGGGAAAAATAAAGGGTGCTGTACCCAATTCTTTGAGAAGAGCTACCAGATGCTGTATCACTAAGGCATACTTATCGATTCCACGGCTACCGGCGGCGATAGCCACACTCTGTCCCTTTTTTAGGCGAGAGTTGATTTGCTGTTTTTCAAATTCCCTTTTTATTATCGATGGAATCTGATCGATCGGAATCGCGGCTTCCTTTAATCTTTGGGTACATCGATACATATTGGGAAAATCATTTTGACGGCGCGTTATAAACATGGATGGGCTCCATTACTCATAGTGAGTGTTAATTGGATCAAATTTAAAGATAGCGTTAAATGCAAAAAGAGCCGCCCCAATAACCACGCGGGACGGCTCTTTTCTATAAACCAGCCCATGAAATGAACCGGTTGATTTTGTATCCTGGCGACGTCCTACTCTTCCACGGAATGTGCCCGTAGTACCATTGGCGCAGAGGGGCTTAACTTCTGTGTTCGGAATGGGAACAGGTGTGGCCCCCTCGCTATCATCACCAGGAATCTCGTTGCCCTTAT
>JBBQAD010000053.1:0-11087 GCA_038315885.1 Fibrobacteria bacterium
GTAACCGTCACTTCAAATTCTGCCAGGCGCTTAGCTTGAATGGTTTCTGGGAATTTCAGGGGGCGAATGCTCAAAGTAAAGTCTTGCACGGAGACCACGAAACGTTCGGTATTGCCAGCCTGACCAATTTTATTAAATCCAGTTACACTAAGTGTATCTGTACCCAGTGTGGAAAAAAAATGAACTAAACTGTTTCCCTCAACCTTTTTGTTGATGCCTTTGTCCGATTTCCACAATGTGCTTTCGCAGGCTTCGCAGCTAACTTGAAGTGTTACAGACTCATTTCTTGCAATCGGTGAGGTTCTGGGAACAATTGTCAAAACCGGTATTTTAGGGTTTTCACTAGTTGCCGATTGTCCCGCTTGCCAATTCAAGACTAGGCTGGGCAATCTGTGGCCATACTCATCTTCGACAATGATTTGAATCTGATGGCTGACTTGTATCAACATTGGGATAATTAAATTCGCATAGGGCTGTTCCTACAGCAGTCGAAGTCGAGATGGCTTTTACTGGAAGGCTCACATTATCCAGTTTCCAAACTGCATTTTTTAAATGTTTAGTTTTTCTGTTTTCATTCTGCCCCACTCCTGCCAAACCCTGATAAAGAAGTTCAAAACTGGCAGTGCCTCCTTGTTTCACCCCAGCAGAACCAAAAATTGTAAAGGGATTGATTACATTGACTTCGAATTCCCTCAATGCGAATCTTCCCCTTGTAAGTATTAGTGAAATAAACTGTAAAAGAATCTTCCACTGTTCGGTCATTCTGATAGTCCCATGATTTTCCCGTAAAGCCTTGCAAAAGAGTATCAATCAAGTTGCGTGACTGCTTTGACGAATCAAGTGCCCTAATTCGAAAAGCCATAAACTCGTCTTTACCAGTTGATTTATAATGCAGCACATAGGGGGTCATCGCATAAAGAGGGGCTAGGCTATCTGTGGCTGTGAGCGGTTTGTTATTCCAATTTACAGTAAATTGGTAATCTCCTGAATAACTGGGAGAAATCGGATTGGTAATTTGTAAATCTTCATTGAAAATACAGGACTGCATCGAAAAACCGAGAAGGACGATAAGCAAAAAGGATAAAACCCAACAAATACTGCGAAAAGGTTTAGCAAATTGCATTGATTTCATTAATTTCACCCGCTAAAACTAAACTTAATTAAGAAAAGGATGGCATCGAATTAAACCGGTTCTCATTAGTATTCAAAGCACCAATTTTAAGGCTAGAGCTTGGAGCTATTTTAGCAAAGACGCTGCTTTTCCTATTCAAGCCGCAAGATTGGCTTTCCTATTCACTGTTTTTTTGTCAGCCAGTTTATTTTTTTCTTGTGCCAATCCCAGAGTCAAAGCCCCTACACAGTGGCATTCCATTGATTTGATTCCTGACTCTTTGCAAGCAACTTTGACCTTAACAGTTCGAGAAGGCAGAGTGGAGCGACAATTAAAAACAGTTCTATACGCCCTGCCTTTTAAAGAGTACCGCATGCAGGTTTCTGGCCCAATGGGCATTCAATTAGGTGCTTTGGTATGGAAGCATGATGCTTGGACGCTTGTACTTTATGATCAGAAAAAGTTCATAAAAAGCCTTGGTGATACACTGGTGCTTCCCACTGTTACTCTACCGGGCATCTCGATTCATGAACTGCTTAGTTTTCTATGGGGACAGGCACCCGGGGCGGCTGCCATTATGCGTGATTCGCTGCAGCCAACACAGCCTGGCGAGCCATCGGGCGAGGATGTGAACATTTCAGCTCCGGAGAGTAGCGTCCAACAATTCTCTGACTCGGGTTTAGCAAATAAAGAATTACAGATGGATTCGTTAATCAATCTGGAAGAAAAAAAAGCCAAATTAAACTGGGCTTATGCGGTCGATGAAAAGAAGAAGTCTGTGCTTATCGCCACTAAAGGTGACACGGAACTCCGCTTTGGACATTGGAAAAACCAGAAACAGTCTGGTCTATCTGCGCCTATTGTCTATCCCGCCTGGGCCGAAATCTGGGTCGATAAACAAAAAGTGATGCGCATTGAGGTAGAGAGATATAAAGAACAATTGGACTGGCAGCGCAATCCCTTTGAGATCAAAATCCCCCCCGGTTTTATAGAAATTAGCCCAGAGCAGCTCCAGGAAAAATCGCAGAATTAGCTTCGAAGCTTTTCAAGCCTCTTAAATAGGTCGAATTGGATTTTTCAGGGATAGCGCAATTTGTTAGTTTAGGCTGGTTTTCCAGTGAGACGCACGCATTGAGCCCAAGCAAGACAGAGCAGTTGTCAAACTCGGGTCCGGTAGTGATAAGCTAGAAGCGATAAGCACTAAGCTATGAGCCATAAGCCATAAGCAGCTGGCCTGATGAAAGAATCGAAAGTAGGAAGCATGAATAAATGGGCTAGCGGTTTTACCAATGCTGTTCTTCGCAGCTTCTGTCGGGTTTGGCTACTTTGTCTTATCCCTTTTTTTGTAACGAGCACTTCAGTGCTTGCCAAGTCGGCCACCTCACCTAAGACCTCAGCCCCGCTCTCGGCTTTACATTCCACTTTACAATTGAACCGGGGGCCCTCCGATGCTCTTCTTGGCCATGGTATTCCCACCCACGAATCCGATGTTTTTCGGTGGAAATCTCGCCCCCCCTTATTTAAACGCTCAGCCAGCTCTGCGCCCGATACGCTGGAAATTTTCGCCATCTACGTTGAGTTTAATGAGGAGAATCCCGACGTTGAAACAACCACAGGGCGCGGAACTTTTTCCAGCTCGCTCGATACCAATTCAAAGCTCGACCCCGATATTAACGGAGGCTTGCGCGGATACCGTTATTATTTAGAGAAACACTTGGAATTTGCCCGTAACTATTTTCTGACTGTTTCTAACCAGCGATTGTATATCCGTTGGCGCATTTTTCCCGAAGTCGATTCAGCCAATGGAAAAGTAACGCCCATCCGTCTAAGCAATTCAATCAAGGCCTATAATCCGGCGGTCAAAAAACCGGAGGAGCGTTACACTGATTTTGATCGCAAGCGGGCTGTAGCCTACCTTGCCTTTGTGGTTGAAAGTCTGCGCGCTGCCAATGCAAAAGACAAAGCGGGGCAGAATCCCTTTTTAATCCCTGAATCAGGCAATGGTAATAGTAACAGCATTGGTAGTGGTGGTAACACCTATCGCAGCTACCTACTGTTTCATGCCGGTCACTCGCGACTGGTGGATGGAGGTTCTTTGGGGCCTCTCAATGCCGATTCTCCCAATGATTTTTTAGACTTTTTTATTACTAAAAGCGACTTCTCCTATCTGCGTTATGCTGACCCTGCATTAAAGAGCGTCAATTGTAACGATACCATAGGAGTGGTAGTTGATGCACCGGGAGGAGCAAAAGATACTGTAACAGAGGTGATGGTTCTTAGCGAAGCGGCCAATCAGGATAAAACCAATTGGGGCATCAACGGCATTTTGGTAAACCAAATCGCCCAGCAAATCGGCATGCCCAATACTTATGATGTGGTGCGGGGAATCTCCCAAATGGGGTTTTTCGATCTGATGGACTTTGCTGGCTATAATACTTTAAACGGCTTTGTCCCGGTCTACCCTTCTGCCTGGGTGCGCAATTTTATGGGTTGGGAAGAACCACTGCTGCTTCATCCCGGAGTGAAGAACAAAAGCCAAATCTTCAGCCCTTTGGTAAAAGACTCTCCCAATAAGCCCAAAAGTGTGCGCATCAATCTAAATGAGCGCGAATATTTACTGCTTGAAAACAGGCAGCGCGCCTTAGGTGATACAGTCATTGTCTATCTCAGCAAGGGAGCAAACAAGACTGAAAAAAGTTTTTCCGTTCAAGATTCCCTCAAGGTTCCCTTTCAATTTCTTGATAGTCTTCTGCTGGATAGTCTTTGCAATAAAGAGGGAAAAAAATGTAAAGTCAATCCTCTGCGGCCAGAAGGCATTATTACCGGTGCATCCAGTTACGACCTCGGCTTACCCGGTTCGGGCCTACTTGTCTGGCATGTCAACGACTGGTACCTGCGTACCTTTTTGCAATACGGAGCTGTTAACGCCTATTTAGGCGATACATTAGGATCTCGATATTTAGGTGTAACCTTGGTTGAGGCTGATGGAAATCTTTCGTTGGGAAAAGAATTCAGCAATGCCCTGGGTCAGGGAGCCTATGACTATGGCTCTGGCAGTGATATGTTTCCCCATGTTGTCAAGGGAATCAAAAAAGTGACCGGTAAAGACACCACTTGGTTTACCGATACTGTAACTGTATTAGACCCTTATAGCTTTGCCAGCTCCAATGCCTGGAACGACGGCAGAACTCATTTAAGTTTGCAGGTAGATTGGCCTAATTCGTTTGCTGCGGCGAAGAAAGATGTGGGAGTAGCCAGTTTTACAGGAGATTCAGTGTGGACATTGCGTGATACAGCTATTACAGTGCAGGTCAAGTGGGCCGATAACACTGAATTCTTACAAGTGCCAGAAAGAAAATGGCCAGTGCGCAGTGATGCAGCCACGGGATATAATAGCTTGGCATTGTTAAAAACTCCCGATTCGAAAAAACCTTTTGTATTAACCTTGAGCGATGCCGGGCGCGCGCAACTTTTTACAGCAAAGGGAGAAGCGGCGGTCGCAATTTCGGATACATTGAAAGTGTTTGCCGGTTTTGAAGGGGTGGAAACCCTACTAAAACGTCCCACTCGTTTAGACACTCTATCGGTGCCTCTTCCCGTGATTGATACACTACCTGGTCAAGCTCTAGGTACGGCAATTTTAAATGATACCGTGGCTGGTCTGCTTAGCACCAATCGCTTTGAAATTACCCGCCTCTTACCCAATCGATTTAACGCCGATACACTCATTCAAGACAGCCTGAATCAAATGCCAGCTGATTCGGTTGTTACTCTGCTTCGTGTAGCACTAACTGCAATCGTAGGCCCACTTGCCATTTCAGAGGGGGCGGGCCAGGGTTTTTGGATTCTCTGCCAAGGTGTTACAGGCAAAGATATCCGGCGTTATAGCGCTGATGCTGTGTTACAAGATAGCATCGCCTTGCCCGACCTAGGCTATCAGAATCTGGCTGCCGTACAAACGAAATCGGGAAGCTGGAATCTTGTGGCCTCAGCCCAGAAGGGTAAACTGGTTCTTATCAATGTCGCCGCCCATAGTGCGCAAGATATCAGCCCCGCCTGGGGAGCATTTGCCCACACAGATGAAGAGCGCTTCACGGTTTCATCAACAGACTTTGATCGCGATGGTTTTTCTGATGTACTTCTGTTGGGCTCTCGCGGTTCTGCGGCAATTGTAAGGGCCGATGGTGAAAATCAAGGAAAAATGTTACCCAACTTTCCCCTACGCTATCATCGCTCGGTAACATTTACCGATACCGTCTATGTTGACACCGGCATAGCGTGTAACACCGAGCCCGTGCGCGTTAAGGTCGATTCAAAAAGTTGGATGAGCGAAGACCCAAGTCCCCCCGCCTTGGCTGATCTCAATGGAGATGGCTACCCCGAATTTATCTTTGCCGGTACCAATGCGGTTTTTGCTGCCGATTTACATGGGGCTATTTTAAAGGGTTGGCCCTTTCGACCTTCTCCTCGACAAAATATTGGTTTTCTGTATGGTTCTAAAAAACTTCCCGAGACTGTAATTGGTTCCAGCCCGGTGGTGTTAAACCTGGGTGCAGCCCCGGCGGTTCTAATTGGTTCACCAGATGGGCTTATCTATGCGGTTGATGCAGCGGGCAAGGCGATTAACACTTCGTCTTTTGATCCCAAAGTACAGCGCGGCTACACATCGAGTAAACGCTCAGATTGGCCCTTGTCTGTAGGCGGCTTAATCACTGATACCACTGAAAACCCCTATGTAACACTCAGTCTGGCCGACCTTTCGGGAACTGATAATATCACATCAGCTGGCGAAGTCGATCTGGTAGCACAATCTGGCACCGGGGGAATTTATGTGTTTACCCTAAAACGAGGTGATGCAAAGGGGCCCTGGTGGCCGATGTCGGGTGGGAGTTTGGGCCGTACCCAGGCACTTCCCATGGAGAAATTAGGAGCCGTTAAAGTGACAGCAGCTAGTGCCTCCATACGCGAGTTTTATCTCTTTCCCAGCCCGGTTACTGGACCAAGTGCAACGCTTTATTTGGATATCGGATCGGAAGCTAAAAAAGCTCGACTGCGTATTTTTGACTTAGCCGGCAATGTCGTCGCTAAACGCGAGTGGAAAGACCTAAGCTCAGGTAAACAGCCTTTTAATCAAATTCTCGATCTCTCCCATTTAGGAGCCGATGTCTACTCTGCCTTAATCGAAGTGGATTTTACTTCACCGGCCCAATCCAAAAAACGCTGGGAGCGCTTTGGGGTCATTCGATAAGAATCCTTTCATTTCTCCATATATGACGACTTCGGGGATGGAGCATCTACTCATACGAAAGTTGTAACTTGACTTAAAGGCGATTCTAGGTTGAAGAGCCCTGAATTTGGATAAGCTAAAGAAATTGGTTTATCTTCCGACTTAAAAAAAATTATTCTTTAGCACGGTTTTTTTAAGGGATACGGCCCGAAAAATTCTTCCTGTTACACTTTTATTAAGAGTCCAACTTTCAATTAAATCGGAGTGTTTATGATAAAGAAAATTTTATTGGTTATTCTGGTGATCATCGTCGGGATTCTCATCTTTGCGGCTACCAGGCCAAATGAGTTTAGTGTGCAACGCTCTGTTACAATTCAAGCTTCTCCGGAGGCTATTTTTCCTCATCTCAGTAATTTTCATGCTTGGGAGGCTTGGTCACCTAGGGCAAAAATGGATCCCAACATGCAGACAAGCTACAGTACCAATGATTCTGGCGTGGGAGCAACTTATGCTTGGGAAGGAAATAGCAAGGTAGGCCAAGGGAAAATGGAATATACTCAGGTTTCTGAACCCAATCGCGTCGAAGTGAAACTCGAGTTTTTAAAACCATTTAAAGCCCAAAACCGGGTGGAGTTTACCATTGTTCCCAATGGAGATGTTAGCATTGTAAATTGGTTAATGGATGGCCCAAGCCCTTACTTGTCTAAACTAATCGGAGTTTTTTACAGCATGGATTCAATGATCGGAAAAGATTTTGAAAAGGGTCTGGCCGACTTAAAACGGGTATCCGAATCCTAAGCAACAGCCCCAATACTCGTCAAGCTAGCGCTCCGGGTTCGCTGCTTTGTTAACAAATTCAAAAGTGAATCAATCCCGGGTCCAGGCAATCGTATCCACGCCTTGAGAAATAGCAGGTTGTGCGGATATATCTCCATTCCTTTTTTTGGGAACGGGTACATCGGCCAAGAGCAAGTGAAAGGCATGGTAGCCTAGTTTTGAAAATCCAAAGTCGATTGATGTAAACGGAAACTCGCTGAATTTAAATTTGTTATCAAAGGAAACGACAGAATGTTGCTCGGGTATTTTCATTTTAAGCTGTAACATTGTACTGGAAAAAACCACGGCATTTCCATCATTGGCAAAGATCAGTGCGCTTGTTTCGGGATCTTTAATAAATGCCCAGAGCCTAAAACTATTCCATAAAAAGCGAGCCGATTCGGTCCACTCATCGGTTTTTTCTGATATTCGGTTTTTGTGTACTTCAGAATAGATCACAAAATAACGATAGCTCTCGGGATGGTGTTTAAAGGCGTTTGCCTCTAAAAGGTCTTGACCAAGAGTATCTGCAAAGGATTTAAATATTCCAAAAGCCTCCTGAATTTCGGGTCTCTTCGATTGACTCATTTCCTGTAGGCGTTGGCATTGTTCAGGACTTAAATTCTCCCAATCGATAAGGGCCGATTCTTGATCGTAATACACTTTTAAGGGTGGAGATTGCCGGCTTCCTAATTCTGCAAGTGTATCAAATCGCCTGTGAATCCAGCTGGAAATATTTGTAGAAACATAGCCTACCCTTCGGTGACCTTTTCGATGTAACTCTTCAATACAGAGCTGTAAGGCAGCTAGCTCATTGAAATGGCAACGATAAACCCCTTTTAATCGGTAGTTTTTTTCCAAATTTGTATCATTTTTATCAAACCAGATTAGGGGTTTTTTGAATTTCAGAAAAAAAGGAATCAATTCTAATAAGGCTTGTAGTGTCGTTCCGGTTGAATGGGGACAAAATACAGCTCCAATGTAACGATGCTTAATTTCTTCCATGTAACGGATGATGCCGTTAATTCCTGATACCATCGGTATAAATGAAATAGGCGGCTTGTTGAGACTGAGCAGCTTGATTCCTATCCCCATCCGCTCAGCTTCCATTACAAAGGTTCGGCCAAAATCGCCCGACCTTTCATTTAAGCATTCAAAATGCCAGTCACGGGCATTGACTTCGACTACTACAACTATGGGCTTTGATTCATAAACTTGGGTAACTTTGGGGGCACCTTTAGCCTGATTGATATATACGCGTTGGCCTTGTTTAAATAACCAACCTGACTTCACTAATTGTGTTATTGCTTCACGAAGTGTATGATGTGAACAGTGATAACGCTCTACCAGTTTTCGTATCGTGGGTAGGGCCTCCCGCACGCGAAAATCAGCGTTTTTTATACCGAGAAGAATTTTTTCAGATAAAAGTGTCACTGCTGTGACCGTTACTTCTGAGTTAGACTTCATTGAAGCATGTTTCGTTGTTTCGTCCGAACTCTACCAAAGGAAAAGCTAACAAAAGCCACAAAGCCACAAAATATACAATGGATAAGATTATTTCTCCATTATACTAGTGTTTTGAATCATTTATTCACGGAGAAGCCGATGAAACCATTTTATAAAGCGTCTATTATCCCAGTCGCAATCTTGATTAGCCTATCTGTGCCCAAATCAGCCTTTTCGACCGGTTTGACGACTTATAAAAGTACGGCTTTTGAAAAAGCGACGCAAAACCGCCCTGGCTTTGCCATTGTTTTAGGCGCAGATGCGGCTGCAATCGGTCTCCATTTAGCCAGTAGTCAAAACCGACTGGTCCACATGTTGGTAAAACCAGAAGGCAATCTATCTCAAATCCAAACTGATATCATGAACCAGGGCAGCTATGGTCTGGTGAGCGCCGAAGCGGCTTTTGATTGGAAGGCTCTCCCCTACGGCTCAGGCATTGCAAACACCATCGTAGTCGACAATTTGAAAAGCTTACAGCAAAAGGGCCTGACCTTGAATGAAATTGCCCGCGTGTTGGTTGCCGGTGGAACACTACTCATTAACAGACAAGAGAGTGGAATTGAAAATTCAGGTGACATAAAAAATCTATTGTCAAAATTGAATCTCAATGCCTCGGAAGCACTGAGTGTTATAGAGGAAGACTCCCAATGGCTAAGCCTCAAAAAAGCGGCTGCCTCAGACACCGATGATTGGACGCATTGGGATCATGGCCCCGATGGAAACGCACTCTCCGCTGACACAAAGGTGGCGCCTCCGACCCATATCAAGTGGTCCAGCGGAAGTGAAACGACTTTAAGCAAATCAGGCCCCTTTCCCGGATTTCGAATTTCAAATGGGGTAGCTTATTACATGCATGTTGACAGTCGTCCAACGGCGAATAAGAATAAAACCGAAGTCTGGGCGCGCGATGCCAATAATGGCAGCAAACTCTGGATGCGCAGTGATGTGATGAATTTCGGAGGAGAGAGAAACAATTGGGTTCCTTTTACCCTTGACGATAAATATCTGTACACCCTGGCCACTCAGTCTGGGCCGACTTTGGCCTTAGATTTAAAGACTGGCAATACCGTAAAAACCTATTCAGACATCAAGCCAAAAGGCCCTATCAACCTCCTAGGTGCTCAACTAGCGGCTGTAGATGGAAAGTTGATTCAGTTTGCCGGTCAAACCATTCATGTTATCGATCCGGTGAGCGGAAAGGTTTTCTGGTCGAAAGATGCCGGAAGCGGTGTAAACTACCTCGGCGGAATCGCTTCCAAAGAAGCCAACAAGGTCTTTGCGATTGTAACCAAATCTAAAGTGACAGGAGAGCGCTGGAGATATGCTATTGGAAATGAAGAAATTGTCGCTTATAATCTGGAGAATGGAAACAAGGAGTGGAGTAACACCGATGCCCAGAGTTATGCCATCGGTCAATTAGTGTATTACAATGGCACTGTAGGATATTTCGGCGGAAATGCGATTATCGGCGCGCCTTCAGAAACGGCTGCCATTGGAATGATCAACGCAAGTTCTGGAAAAACAAAATGGAAGAATCAATACGGTTCCATTGTATCCAAAGTGCCCTGGCATGATTCCAAAATGGGAGGCCTTAGCATGGCGATGAGAGGTAATCAGGCCATCGTCAATTATGGACCCAATACAATTTTTTGGGACATTGAGAATGGTGCCTATAAATTCTGGAGAGCCGATATTGCCAAAACCGGAGAAGATGCAAAAAAGAAAGTCTATGGTTTACATGCCTGTACTAAAGGAGTGTTAACAGCCAACTATGCCACCACAGGTTTAGTGATTTGGATAGACAATCAGATGAAATATGAATTTCTACCCTTACGTCGCGCGGGCTGCGCCATGCCAGGCTTTCCCGCCAATGGAATGACCTACTATGCACCCGCAACTTGTGGCTGCATCCCTGAGTTAAACGGCGGAGATGGTTTTGTCGCTCTCGGTCAAGAGGGCACTCGAATAGTGGCTGATGATAATTGGAGATTTGTAGAAACATCAGGTTCTGAATATAAAATCAGCAATGGAACGACGCGAACACTCAGCATATTGAAAAAAACTACAAATCAAATGGCGCTAAATAATGCCATTGTATCTGATTGGCCAGAGTTTCGTACTTCTGGCACTCTAGCCAAACAGGGTGCCGCCACCCAAGTGAGCGCGAATGGATATACAGTTACAACTACGGGCAGTCTGTTAGGTGTTGAAATTACCAAAGACGGAAAAGGCATTGGAGAATTTGTAACAGGTGGACGAGTAACAGCCAAGCCCGTTATTCTAAATGATATGGCCTTCGTAGGCTCCCATGATGGGTATCTTTATGCCTATGACCTGAAGAGTTCCACTTTGAAATGGCGGTCTTTGATGGCTCCTTATGATCAGCGCATTCTCTATAGCAGTCAGTTAGAATCAAACTGGCCTGTT
>JBBQAD010000087.1:0-9614 GCA_038315885.1 Fibrobacteria bacterium
CTCAAACAAAACCGACTGACCTAATTAAACAAGCGCTTCATTGGAATATTCGTCGAATTCAAATCTGTGATAATCTCGTTCTTAATGAAGAACAGTGGAATGAAACAATTACAGAAGCAAAGCGTTCGGGGATAGAACTGGAAATTGGCTCCAGTTTGCTTAATCTGGAGCATACTCGTAACTGTATACAGTTGGCTCACAAGGCCGGCTCCGCCTTTTTGCGAATGGTTATCGATAAAGGTGCCTACCAACCCACCGAACAGGAAGTCGTCGCTGTAATTTCAGCATTATTACCTGATTTAGAAAAGAGCGGAGTCATTTTGGCACTTGAAAATCATGATCGCTTTTCTGCTCTCAGCTTGGAGAGAATCATTTTGGCAACCAGTGATACTTGGGTGGCGATTTGCTTGGATACCGCCAATTCCATCGGCGCCGGAGAAGGGTTCAAAGAGGTTTTAAGAGTGTTGGGACGCTACACTATCAATCTGCATATCAAGGATTTCAATATTCGTCGAGTCGATTCAAAAATGGGATTTATCGTTTCTGGTGCCACCGCAGGAAAGGGAATGTTAGACATTCCCTCCATTCTGAAAGAACTCAGTCAGTATAACAAATGCAGAACAGCTACACTGGAGCTATGGTCAGAATTTCAGGATTCTTGGGAAGCAACTTTGGTGCACGAAGAAAATAGGGTTACAGAGAGCCTACAGTATTTAAAAAAGTTGTTTACAAATGAAAACGGAATAGAAATAAATCAATTTAATATCCTTACTTAATATTTAAAATCATCCAACAGAAAAGAGATATAAATGATTAAAATCGTACTATTCGGAGCTGGCGGAAAAATGGGTTGCCGCTTAAGCGCCAACTTCGTCAAGCATCCCAGCAAATATAAAGTCGATTATTTGGAGATAAGCCCCCAGGGTGTTGAAAACCTAAAGCAGTGGAACATTATTCCTACTCTGGCTGCTGATGTCATTCACCAAGCTGATGTAGTCATTTTAGCAGTTCCCGATATCACATTGGGCAAAATTTCAGCGGAATGGGTTCCCAAAATGCGACAGGGTTCCCTGCTAATGACTCTTGACCCTGCCGCTCCTTTAGATGGAGTGATTCATCATCGCGATGATATCGGCTATGTGATTGCGCATCCCTGCCATCCTTCTTTGTTTAATTGGGAACCGAGCGAAGATGCCTTCCGAGATTTCTATGGAGGCCGCTCTGCTAAACAATCTATTGTGGTTGCACTAATGTCTGGCAGCGAGGATGATTATTCATTAGGCGCTACCGTAGCCTCAGATATGTATGCACCTATCAAGGTTTGTCATCGCATCACGCTCGAGCAAATGGCGATGTTGGAGCCGGCACTGGTAGAAACCCTGGCCCAAACCTGTATCGAAGCCGTACGCAAAGGCTTTGATAACATCGTGGCCAGAGGTGTTCCTGAAGCTGCCGCTCGGGACTTTGTGCTAGGTCATTTGCGAATTCAGGCAGCTGTTTTGTTCAAAGAAATTCAAGGCGGCTTCAGCGATGCAGCCTATAAGATCAGCAAACGGGCCTGGCCGATTGTGTTTAAAGACGACTGGGAACGAATATTTGAAATGAGTGACATTCGCGAGCAGGTAAAGGATATTACTAATTAAAAGCTAAAAAATCCGCTTCAGAAATCGGTTTCCGAAAGCAGATTCAGAAAGCAATTTCAATGAAAAATGATTCCAAAGATGCAAGAAACCTGCGCTTTGCAGTGATTGGGACGGGCTTTTGGGCTCGTTTCCAATTGGCAGCTTGGCGCGAACTCTCCGGAGTGACACCAGTCGCATTATTCAATAGAACAGTCAGCAAAGCTGAAAAGTTGGCATCTGAGTTTTCTATCCCAAAGGTCTATGGAAACATCGACGAATTGTTGGATAAGGAAAAATTGGATTTTGTAGATATTATTAGCGATGTAGACACGCATGCCCAATTTGTACATAAGTCAGCCGAGCGCGGTATTGATATCATATGCCAAAAACCCCTGGCCGCAACCTTACAAGACGCCGAAACAATGGTGGAAAACTGTAAACAATCCGGTTCTCGTCTTTTCGTACATGAAAATTTTCGCTGGCAGAGACCGATTCGCGCCTTGAAAGAAAAAATAGCTAGTGGAATCATTGGTGATCCATTTAAAGCTCGCCTTAGCTTCTGCTCTGCCTTTCCCGTTTTTTCTAACCAGCCTTTTTTGGCAGAATTGAGTCGCTTTATTCTGACCGATGTCGGTTCCCATGTTTTGGATGTGGCCCGATTTTTATTTGGTGATGTGGAATCCCTATATTGCTTAACTCAGCGTGTTAATCCTGGCATTCGCGGCGAAGATGTTGCCAATGTCCTTTTAAAAATGAAATCTGGACTTCATTGTTATTCCGAAATGTCCTATGCCTCTCTACTTGAGCAGGAGAGTTTCCCACAAACTCTCGCCTTGGTTGAAGGGACAAAGGGTTCGATTCATTTAAAACATAATTTTGAAATGACTGTATCAACTCGTGAAGGAACCACGACAGAGCGTATTTCTATCCCCTTTTACCCATGGGCCGATCCAGCCTATGCTGTGGTACATTCTAGTATTGTGGACTGTAACCGAAATATTTTGCAAGGCCTTCAAGGGCAGTCTGGTTTTGACGCCGAGACTACGGGTGCAGATAATTTGAAGACTGTGCGCTGCGTGTGGGCAAGCTATGAATCGGCGGAGACTGGCCGAGTTATTAAAATACAGGATTAATATTTTCTTACAGTTTGTTCTTAAATGTGATACATTTTTTATCGTCTATCCATAATAACATTTTTGACTTAAAATGCGCCATTTAGCCTAGTGTGTAGTCCTTAAAATGTATGAAATCTGAAAGTTCTTAGCATGGTTCGATGTAGAGCATAATCCGATATATAGGCTTGGTTGATTTTGTATATATAGAGATATTGAATCAACAGGTGCCTATTTTAGAACAAGAAAAGTGATGAATAAAAACAACACACGCGGCTATTTCGGAACATCAGATAAGCTTCTACCCTTAATACCAGTAAAGGCCGGCAGTCTGTCTCTTCAAGTGGAAAATGGGCAAGCCCGCTATATCACTTGGAATGGCAGAGAACTGATTCGCATGATCTATCCGGCTGCCCGCGATGCACTGTGGTTAAACATTCCCTGGCAAGCTTCAGAAGATAAACTGATTGAAAGATCACATGGATTTGAATTTAATCAGAGGCGAATATATACAACAACTTCTGAGCCAGAAGCCAATTCCCTTTCCGATAATTCTAGCATACCCTTATTGGACGCTTATCTTCGGATCAATGGGGGAAAAAACAATTCAATTACTATTCAGTTTCAAGCCAAAGTTCTGCATCCATTTAAACGCAACCGAATCGGTCTCTGCGTACTTCTTCCGCTTAAAGAATGTGTGGGAATTCCCTGCGAAGTCACTGATAATATTGGAAATCACCACGAAAATCGATTTCCGATGAGTATTTCTCCACATCAGCCTTTTTTGAATATGCAAGCATTGTCTTGGTCTTTAACTCCTACTGAATCACTGCGAATCCAGTTTGAGGGGGATATCTTTGAAATGGAAGATCAGCGCAACTGGAGCGACGCTTCCTTTAAAATATATAGCACACCTCTTTCATTACCTAGCCCGGTAGATGTAGAAGTGGGTCAAATTATTGAACAAAATATTCGCATTGAAGTGGTGGAATCAAGTCATTTGCATCCTAAAATTCTAAGCTCTGAATTCTTGAATGAAACAGAAATTACCCCGCATGCTGCTGTAATTCAGAATCCACCTTTTGAGGGGGCGAAAAAGCTCATTCAAATAAGCCAGGGAAAACAATATCCTACAGCAAAGCTTGGTCTATGCCATTCTATTGATACAGTAAAATCGAATGCACAGCCAGACAGATTTCTGGAATCTGATACAATATTATTACGAGATTTACAACTTGATCATCTTAGAATCGATTATTTTGTAGATATTGATAAAATTGAAGATATACAGAAAAAAATTGACTTTTATATTTCCATAGATTCGAAGGTAGAGCTTGCACTTCAATTAAACAAAAATGAATTCGATTTTAATTGCTTAGCTCAGCTTAAAACCTTCACTGATTCACAGCGAAATGCGATTTTATCGTTAATTCTAGTACAGAAGGGCAAAGCCTTTTCTGAGCTCAATTTGTTCTGGAAACTTATAGATTCTTTAAAAGAACTTTTTCCTCAAAGTAAAATAGGGTTTGGTACAGATGGGCATTTCGTCGATGTCAATCGAAGTTCACAAAACTATTCCGGTCTTGATTTTATTTCTTTCCCCATTGTACCTCAAGTTCATGCAACTGATACGCGAACATTGATTGAAAATCTCGCCTCACAACGGGATTGTCTGGTATCCGCGCATGCCCTATATCCCGATACAGCCATTTATGTATCACCTATTACGCTTAAAGAGCGTTTTAGACGAGGCGGCAAGTCGTCAGACCCCTCGCAGCTTCCAACCCTAAACGATGCCGACCTTCGCCAACAAGCCTTGTTTACCGCCGCCTGGTTTATTCTTTCCTTAAAATATTTGGCTCCGGCAGTTTCTCTAAGTTATTTCGAGACCTTGGGTCCAAGAGGAATTATTGATACGGCTGTAAGCCCGACATATTTACTTTTTCAAGAATTAGCTTATCAAAATCCAGAATGGATTGAAGACTTCAATAGCACTATCCCATTATCAGTTGATGGTGTTGGCTTTGTGGGAAAGAATCAAAAGCGTTTTTGTGTTATGGTAAACTTTTCAACTGAAATCCAAACAATTTCCTTTTCCGAAAATTCATCCGATTTTTCGTTCCCGTATCGTGAGATTAAAGTGTTATGTAGCGAAAATGTAGATGCCTACTTAAATCAACCGAAATCTTTTTTAACTTCGTGGTTAAAAATTAATTACGCAGATAGGGCCTTAATTTTACCGGCAGAATCCCTTACATTTCTGCAAAGCTAGTAGCTGTCTTCAAATTCTGGGCGACTGTTTCTTAAATAGATCGTAGTAATTGCACACTAAAGTAATTTTTTTCATCCGTCCAGGCTTGCATGACTTTTAAGCCAGCACCCAATACCAATCGTGAAAAACTTTCCAAGGTATACTTGTATGAACATTCCGTCCAAATTCGTTCACCTTTATGAAAGGCTAATGGTTCACCATTCAGAAAGACGGTTTGATCTTCCAGACTTTCAATATGCATTTCGATTCTGCATACATCAGAGTTATAGAAGGCAAGATGTTTAAATTGGCTTATATCAAAATTAGTATCCAAATTATCATTAAGACCACTTAGAATATTCAAGTTAAAAGCTGCGGTCCAGCCCTCAGAATCATTGTAGGCGCGATTTAAAACAGAATAATCTTTTTGGAGATCGACTCCAATTAAAATTCGTCCATCTTTTCCACATACACTTGCCATCCGCTTTAAAAATTGCACTGCTTCATTGGGGTGGAAGTTTCCAATCGTGGAGCCTGGAAAATAGACGACTGTTCTTTCGAAAGCATCAGAATAATGCGGCAAATTAAAAGGACGAGTGTAATCCGCACATAATGGATTGATGACAATGTTGGGATAGTGGACTTGTAACTGATCAGCCGTTTTAATCAGGTGATTGTGGGAGATGTCAATGGGTACGTATACTCTGAGATCGATTAGACTATCCAATAGTATTCGCGTTTTTGAACTGCTTCCGCTGCCATACTCCACAAGTCGACACCCTTTTCCTAAAGCCTCAGAAATAGAACTTGCATTGCGTTCCATGATAGAACTTTCGGTTCGGGTAGGATAGTAATCCTTGCTTTCACAGATACGATCAAAAAGCTGGCTGCCTCTCTCATCATAAAAGAGTTTGCAGGGAAGCTGCTTGGGTTGATTCCTAAGAGCAAGATTAACTTCTCTAGCTAAGGTTGCCTGAGAGGGGCGAAGGTCAATAAGAATTTCTTCTGTAGCCATCTCTGATGTTCCTTTTTGAAATTGCTGGACGCCAACCCTGGGGTCCTCATGCAACACAAAGCCAAAAGAGTGCCAAAATTACTTTAAGCCTGAATAAAGATTTTTGAAATTAAATCGTGATTTAAAGGCAAAATTCGAGATTTATAAAGTGACCGTCAGAAAAGTTTTTGAATTATTCTCACTTTGAGCATCAAGAAATTCGTATTCGCAAAATCGATCTTAGAACAATTAAGAGGAATGATTGATTATAGAAACCAGATTTTGATCTTATCTGCTTGAATTTTCGGACTAGCTTTGGTTCTGTGGCATCGCGAGTTTACTATTCTAGGGAATATAGTTTCCAAAGCCTCATTGTTCTCTTCAATCAGCTAAAATTAGTCAGACAGAATAATCTCTAAAGGTTTGCATTCATGTTTCATTATGCCATGATAAGCAGCTTCGATGTTAACAGCCGCAGGATAAAAGGCTAAAAGCACAATTTCCTTTACGTGGAATTCTTGGGTATATTTAATAGGTAATCAATTACGGTTTAAAAGCCCGCTCAAAATTAAGCACATCATGATGTACCTGTACTGGTGAACGGGTCTAAGATATGAACTTCGGGATCGGAAATGGTAGCTCTGAAATTAATGCCCAATTGACAGTGTAGATGATGAAATCTACAACCTCAATAGAAGTGTATACAATGCCGATGCGCCCAGCCGTTTTAGGGAATGCATGTTTAAAAAAGGTGTTATATAGTTCTTTAGTGAAAATTTGCTGGCCGGATGCGCAATCCAAGCCCTGGAATTTTTTGTTAACACTGTCGTAGAATGTGTCGAGTGTTTCATTCACCTTTTGAACGAACAAGCTTCAAGAATATCCAGCAACTTTATCATGGTTTAAAGTAAACCTCGAAAGTTACAATGAGAAAAAATGTCTCTCGGCGACTATGGCCTTTTATCTTTCGTTCGTAGGAGACGGTAATCGTTTCCGAGGCTTTAGGCTCTGGGCTTAGGCCAAAGAGATTGGCTTGATTCAAGTCTTCTGGCATAACCAGGCGTTGACTTTTATGACCAAAAACTTGTTTTTTAAGCCAGGAGTGTTAGTCGGTAAGCTTTTCAATGTGTTTGTTGAGGGATAAGACATGCTCGCGTTGTTCTTGACTTAATCCCTCTAATGTCATACATATAAATGCATACAATCATTATGATTTTTTAAAATGGCAAAAATCGATCACTTCTTCTCGATGTGATCACTTCTATGAAACGTGACATGATGATGAGTAAGGTGATTCAAATTGCCCAAAGGTAATACTACCCCAGCCCCAAATCGCCCCATTTAATCGTTTAGCTAAAGCAAATCTGCGGGATGAATTCCGAATCGGAAAAGCATATTTTCGGTAAATGCACCATCAACGTCGTATTAGATTATGGAACCTGGCGAATCTCAAACTGGTAATTGTAGTTGGTTTGTTCATGTGTACGAATTCATCATCTGAGAATAATCAATTACTTCCACTTTTAAGTCTTGGAGTAGGAGGAGCATTTTACGAAGGTGAACCTGGTTTCTTTATATCAGGGGGCACTGGAATTCATTTCAGCAAAATGCCAATGGTCCTTCATGCACGACTTGCAAATCTAGGTTTTGTAAGTGCACCTAATGAATCTGAGAGATACATAATGGAGACACTTTCTAATGGCAGTGAAAGATGCCGAGATCATAAAACCGGATATTTTGCAAAAACTGAATTGTGTGATGGAAATACTGAATTTAAGTACGGAATGGAAATTGAACCGTCCTATTGGTATTTGCCTTTGGCCAACTCTGACGTTTCTTTTTTGGTCGGGCCTGGAAAAGTGGAACTTTGACAGATTTAGATTTCAGAAGAGAAACGATTTTCGGTTTTGAAGTTGATCGAATGCCAAGAATAATTCTACTCATCACATTGTTGTTCAAAGGCAATTGAATTTTGGTTTTTTTAAACCAAATTAACCGTGTTTCCTCTTCATGTTGCCAATCAATTAGGGACTGGAAACCCGCTTACAACTTCTTGCTGGCTAGATTCGGCAAGAGGGTGGAAGCTTAACTCGTGAAGGCGTTTATACAGTTAAGTTTACAGACCCTTATTACAGTGGGCTTTCGATGTTATTGATGTTTGTATTTGAAACTTGCAGATAGAGTTGTGTGGTACGTATATTTGCATGGCCTAACAACTCCTGAATGTATCGAATATTCACTCCATTTTCAAGCAAATGTGTAGCAAAAGAATGTCGCAAAGTATGAAAACTTACATCCTTTTTAATCTTAGCTTTGACACATGTATTTTCGAAAATTTTTTGGGCTGTGCGCAGGCTCAAGGCTCCGCCTCGTTCACTTTCGAACAAGGCGTCGCTTGCCTTGCGGCCATCACAATATCGCAGTAAATCTGAACGTATCTTAGAAGGCAAAAGTGTTTGCCGATCCTTTTTACCCTTACCCTGCATTACCGTCAAAAGATTCCTGTCAAAATCAATGTTACCCACAGTCAAAGCCACCGTTTCAGATACCCGCAGGCCCGCACCATATGATAATGACAATAACAAATGGTGTTTTTTGTTCGATACATGTTCCAAAATTTTCTGAATTTCTTGTTTGGAAAGGATCACCGGTAGTGCCCTATTTTTTTTAACCGGCTTAATCACCTGCAAATTTTCTTTAGTAGCACATACATCGCGATAAAAAAACTTGAGTGCATTCATCTTAAGATTAACTGTTTGGGGCGAATTACCCTTTGCCAGCTGCTTTTCCATAAAAGTCTTAATACCCTTTTCACTGTAGTTACCTGCATCCCCCAAATAAAACACCTGGTACTCTTGCAATGCACTCACATAGCTTTTAACAGTTTTAAGGCTAAAACCACGCCCCTTTATCCGCCGTTCCATCAATTTCGAATAATCTTTCTTCATGACGCCTAATCTACTTGAACTACTCATTGTCTACAACTATATTGCAGATAATGAGTAGTTGTACGAAACCAATATTTTTAAGGGGGATTCAGGCACAGTGATTTTTATAAAAAACCCATAAAACATAATGCAATCATTTACCTAAACCATTCTTTGCACGAACTCAACTACAAAAGCGTTCTTGACAATTACACTGGGTCACCTTATTTCTGTCAATTGCCAGAACAATTCTCGTGCACATCTAAAGGAAATTTAAAGCCCATTATGTCAAGTTATAGGAGACTCTGTTATCTATGAACTATTATTTTTGATTTCTGCCTTACACTCTATTCACCTAATCGAGAACAAGATTTAAGGCTCAATTAGCGCCTAAAAGCTATAATCTTCCTTGCCGTAGATTTACATGATTTTTATTACCAAAGATGAGATGATTTTTCTTATTTTTAATATATAACATAGGATATATATTGAGTTATGTAATTTCTATCTACTTGGAGAACGTTTTGCAAAATAAAGGGATCCCTTCAGTTGATTTGTCACGAGCTCCATGTTGGGTTGAGAAATTGTATTTGATCATAGAATACGAATATACTGACCCAAATTTTACAATAAATAGAGCAAAGAATAAGTTAAGTCTCAAAAACAATAATGTCTCAACTTATTATAAAATATTTGTTGGCATAAGCC
>JBBQAD010000046.1:0-11989 GCA_038315885.1 Fibrobacteria bacterium
ATTATTCCAGATTTAATTGTCGAAGAAATCGATGGTGAACTGGTGCTAATGTTAAACGATCGCACCGTTCCCAGTTTGCGTATCTCTAAAGCCTACGCAAATCTTCTTCGCAAGGGCAGCCAAGCTAGTACCGACGAAAAAAAATTCGTGCGCGAAAAACTAAACTCAGCCACTTGGCTTATTCGCGCCATTGAACAGCGCAAATCGACCATGCTCAAGGTGATGCAGGCTATTATTGAAGGTCAGCCCGATTTTTTTAAAAAAGACCCTACCCAATTAAAACCTCTAATCTTGCAAGATATTGCCGATAAAATTGGAATGCATATCTCCACGGTGAGCCGTGTTACAAACGGAAAATATGTACAAACCCATCATGGCATTTATGAACTGAAATATTTCTTTACTGCAGGGGTGCAGCAAAGCGATGGCAGCGAAGTCAGTGCGGTGGCTGCCAAAGAAGAAATTCGCAAGCTAATTGAGGCTGAAGATTCGTCTAAGCCGCTCAGCGATCAAAGAATTGTTGAAATACTAAAGAATGCCGGACTCGATGTAGCCAGACGAACGGTGGCAAAATATCGTGACCAGATGGAAGTTTTACCTGCCCGTTTAAGAAAAAAATATTAGGAGAAAATTAGACAATGCTAAAGCATGTGGTGATGTGGAGATTTTTAGACAGTTCTGAAAAGGCAAAGGATGTACAAAAGGCAAAAGACATGTTGCTAGCATTGCCGACCAAAATCCCGATGATACAGGGTCTCGAAGTAGGTATCAATGAAATTCCCGGCGACCGTGCTTCTGATTTGGTTCTCTATAGTGTTTTTAATTCGAGACATGAATTAAAGATGTATCAAGAACATCCTGCCCATGTAGAACTGGCTGGATTTTTAAAAAATGTCGTCAGTGAAGCGCGTGCTGTTGACTTTGAGGACTGATACACCTTAAAAAGGTAAGCTTTCCAATACAGGGTCAAAATTGGGTGACTTCAAGCTTGGTCCGTTATTTTTCATTATCCCTATTAAAGTTATCACCTTCAATAAAGTCTGAGTCTTCCCCAAAATCGTCCTTTTCCTCGTTTTCATCAAGTTCGTTTTGTTCTGAATAAAGATCCTCCTCTTGATCGTCTTCTTCCTGTTCTTTTTGAAACTCGGTATCGTAACTGTCTTCTTCTTGACCAGCCCCGTTCATTTTATTTTGGATGTTCACATCATCGACAGGCACATCCTCTTCCTCAGAACCTGATTTTTTTACTGGATGCAATTTATCATGGGCTTCCATGTTACGAAAAAGTCGTTCCCGATCGAGCGGTTTGCTCATCATTTCTGCGACCTTGCGGGCCTCTTCGTATTCTGAGTTATCAGGATAGAGACGACATAGTCTTTCTTCTAAAAGATTGAAGGCCTCTTCGGGTCGTTTCAATTCATACAACAAGGTCGAAGAAATTTGCCACAGGCAGGCTTCGTTCTCATTGTCAAATTTTAAACCCCGTTCAAAGCGTAACAGTGCCTGTTCAGGTTCCTCCATACCCGATAGGCACAGTCCCCAGAACAAATGGCTTTCCCAGCTTTCTTCCCCGGCGGCAATATCGGCTTTGATAGCATTGATGCAATTCTGAAATTGGCGCTGCGCCTCAATGTTCTTCGATTCGGCCAGAAGATCGAAGGCCCGGTTGATCATCTCTTCATATATCATGGAAACCTCTTCATTTCTTCATTATTTAAAGTATGCCGCAGTACAATTTTTTTCAGGTAAATAGATCCCTGGTGGCTAAGCCGAATGGCAATGGCCTCACGCGACTTATTTAATATTAAGGCACTCTCAGGCTTTCCCTCTTTTGTCGCCAGGCCAGGCTGTAACAGTATTTGGGCAGGTATTTCAAGCGATGAAATGGGTCTGGCATTGTGTAACAATTGAATGGCCAGACTTAAGGAATCATCTGCAAAATAAGTGCTGGCAAAGTCACCATGAAGAACCTCTAACTGATGCCCAGCGAAGCGTAGCCGTAGACTAAAGGCAGAATCGTTAGGTCTTGTTTCAAGATAGACCCAAACGGCGGCATCCTTAGTCAATGGTCCGCTCTGATACACCAGGGATTGTGCACATCGTCCACCCTCTCTACCCACTAAGTAGAGCGAATCCGGGCTCTCAATTTGTGAGCACCAATTTTTTAAAGGTATCTCTCCATTTGGTGGAGCAAGTATATACATATTTTTTTTCTGATAGCGTAAAAAATTGGAATCCAGAAAAATCCAATTGAGGGGAGGATTTATAAAGATACGTTCACCCAGAGCGGAGTCGGAGTTGATCCTGGATTTGTGGGGGAAACAGATATACACTGAGTAATCTTTTCCATTGGGGAATATCCACATTTCCAAATCGCCGTAGATGGGTACCTTGGGAAGATGGGGGCGCATTTTCCCGTAATAGGTCAACATCGCCAGACCAGCTAGTATCAATGTCCCCCGTATCCAGGCCCTCCGAATTGCTTTTTTCTTCAGGATTTGCAATTCTTGCAACTCTTCAAGGGCTGATTTGGGGGGGGAATTCATTGTGAATCTAAAGATGCTTTTTGCCCGGCAGCTGACAAGTCAAGTGAAGGGAATTTTTGTTCTAAGAAATCTCACTACCCGAAAGGACAATAAAACGCTAAGTTTTGAAGATGCATTTAAGCCATAGAATCGCAAAATTCGCTCTCTGGATAACAAGTCTTAGCCTACTTGGATTCTGGAGCGCTTGTTCAAAAAAAATAATATCTGAAAATAATGCCGAGGCTCCCGTTTTGAATGCTGAAGTAGGCAGGTCAGGGGGCGTGGAAGCGTTGGCGCACGAACCAAAATTGCAGTTCAAAATGGGCAGTGCGAAGTCTGAAGTCACCAATAATACGACGAAACAAATAAGCTTAAAATCAATCGCCTTTGATGAAATGATGGATGCTAAACCATTCAGTCTTCCTACAGTAAAACCGGCTGCCGATTCTAAAATGCAGAATGTTTCATTGCACAAGACTTCCGAAAACTCAAATAGCATAAAAGGGGATAGTATTACAGAAGAAAAATCCAGCGGAACATATCAGATACAGTTGGCTGCCATTTCAAATATGGATGAAGCGAAAAAGAAACAGAGTGAATTGCAGGCGAAAATAGGATCAGTACAGTTAACCTTCGACCCTCCCTTTTATAAACTGCGCTATGGATATTTTCATTCTCCCCAAGAAGCCCAGGATAAAATTCTCGAGCTCAATGAATTGAAAATTCAGGGTTTTGTCGTCAAGCGCTAGGCCAAGTTCCGCGAAAAACTTCCACCGCATTGCCAGTCATAAAAACGGCACCTGAACCCTGATACTCTAACAGCAAATCACCACCAGTTAGATGAATCAATAATTTCTCAGCGGTTAATCCTAAGCGTTTGCCCACTACTGCCACAGCAGAGGCACCTGTTCCACAGGCCCAGGTTTCACCGGCTCCGCGTTCCCAGGTTCGCTGAATAACTTCACTGGGAGAAATAATCTGTACAAATTCCACATTGACCCGTTTTGGAAAAAGGGAATGATGTTCGATTTGCGGTCCTATCTTTTCTACCGGGAACTTGGCTACATCATCTACAAAAATGACACAATGAGGGTTTCCCATGGAGACTGAACTAAATTTATAAAGTTCTCCCTCAATCTGTATCTCTTGATTGAATACTTCATCGCTTAAAATGCTGCATGGGATTTTGGGTCCTGAAAAAATAGGCTCACCCATATTGAGTTTGATGTTTTCGGCTTCACCTTTTGAGTTACAGAAAATTTTAGCGCTTCTCCAACCTGCGCCTGTCATTAACTTTAGCTCGCCCTTGCCGCGCGCATAGTGGTCATGTATGAATTTCGCTACACAACGTAGGCCGTTTCCGCACATCTCGGAGCGCGAACCATCTGGGTTATACATTTCCATTTCACCATCGGCACCCGGGTAGGGCTTAATCAAGATCAAGCCATCACTGCCAATGCCAAAATGGCGATGAGACATTTTTATGGAAAGCTCTTCAGCATTAGTAACTTGATTAATGAAACAGTCGATATAAACGTAATCGTTGCCCGTGCCTTGCATCTTGATGAATTCCATTACCACCCCGCCACAGTATTGTCTAGAATGACTTTAACAGCGCTTTCTACAGCCCGTTGTTTACCTAAGGTTTCAGTCTCGCCTGCCTGGGGGCTATACTGCGCATAACTTGGCAAATTTGTTTCTTCGTAAAGGATTTGATTTTTAACCTTGTCCATGAATTTGACCGAGAGTATCAGATCGATGCGATAGCTAGTCACCAAATCCTGACTGAGGCTAAGCGCTCTATGACTGTATTGCTTAAGAGTGACATTCAATTCACAATCGCCGCCCGCATTCAACTGGCGTAAATTGCTGCGGACTCGAAATCCTTCCATCAAGGCCTTGGTCAGGTCATCGGCCAGCACAGGCTCCAAAGTCTGATTTTCTGCCGGCTGAATTAAGACGGTTTTCAGATGCGCAGGTAGGGTCGTTCCAGAAAAGGTGTAACATCCAATAAAACAGAAGAGGCTTGCCAGCATAGAGAAGAGAAACACTTGTTTTGAAATTTGCTGAGTTGGCTGAAGAAGGCCTCTACCGACACAGAGGCACCCATCTTCAGTTGATTCCATCTTTTTGCCCTCATTAAAATGCATGGGAATTTATGTTTCCAATTCCTTGCTTTCCGCAGCAATAACTTCTGCGGGAGTTTCAGACGAAATTACTTCGTTCCCTGTATTTTCCATCTCCACATGAGGCAAATCCAAAGCCTTAGCCGTAATATTGATCAAGTCCTCTATAGTATCAACCACCTGGCCATCTTGCTCCCAGCTTTTGAAGAAAGCTCGGGCATAGCGCTCGCGCAAAAGCCGGGGATCGCAAATCCAGATAACTCCGTGGTCACTGGAGTTACGAATCAGTCTTCCCAATCCTTGTTTTAAACGCAAGACTGTTTCAGGTACAAAAAATTCATAAAAGGGATTAATGCCCTGCTCTTCCAGGCGCTCGGATTGAGCGGCAACTATGGGGTCTGAGGGCACCGGAAAGGGCAATTTGGTAATCACTAAAAGTCGTAAACTGCGGCCCGGCAAGTCGATTCCTTCCCAAAAGGCATCTGTACCCATGAGGCAGGCATCGGGAGAATTTCGAAATAGGTGTAACACATTGGAATGTGAACCATCTACGTGCTGGGCAAATAGTTTTCGACCTTGAGATGAAAGGCTTGGCCAAAGGGCATTTCGACTATTGCGCAGAGCGGTTACACTGGTATACAGTACAAGTGTACTGGTGTTCAGCGGTGGCAGGGCCTTGGCTAAAATTTGATTTAGCTCTTGTTGAGAACCTTTTTGAGTCGGATGGGGAGTAAAGGAGGGAAGCAAGATTTTGCGCTGGGCTGCGAAGTCGAAGGGAGATTTTAAAATTCGAGTTTCGAGTCTCCGCCGATCAACGGATCCCAATCCGATTGATCGCAGAAAATATTGTAACTGTCCATTAAAAGAGAGTGTGGCAGATGTGAGAACGACCGATTCAAGGCTCTCCAATTTTTTCCCAAGCGCTTCATCAAGGTCTAAGGGGCATGAGCGCATGTGAGATTTATGGGGGTTTTGAAAATCTTCTAACCAGTACACTTCGTCGCTGGAGGCGCCTGTACAGATATGTTCAAAATCGCGCCGGAAGTCTTCAATCTCAAGAGTTATTCCCGCTAATCTTCCGGCCAGTCCAATAGAACGGGATTGGATCATTCCATGCAAATTTCTCAAACTTTCCAGAAGACTCTGCAATTCAGATAACACTTGGCTTGGGTCAACATTAAAGGCATAGCTCATCATTCCCTTGAAACGCAATTTGTTATCCGTTTCCTTGGATGCCTTTTTTCCATTGCGTGCCAGTCGATTTAAAAATTTCTGCAATGATTTTTCACTGCTTTGGGGTTTGTCCCAGCAAAGAGTAAGTGAATTGGCTAATTCCACTTCCTGTTGAGCGCTGAACTCATCTGCAATAGTTTTAAGTAGTCCAACTTGGGATTCCGACACGTTTTGCAATGTGCTCATCAGATGGCGCAACCTGAAAAAAGTAACTTGTCTGCCCAACTGCCTATAGGCTGTATCTCTTAATTTATGAGCCTCATCAATAACGAGTACATCGTAGGTGGGAATCAAGCTGAAGTCATACTGCAGATCGCGCATAAATAGGCTGTGATTGGCAATTAGGATATGGGCATTGGCAGCAAAGCGCCGGGAGCGATGATAAAAACAGCGTTCATATAGGGGTGATGAAGAATCAATCGGAGACCTAGCATCTGAACGCAATTTGGACCATAACACTGGATTTCGTTCCGGATTAAAACCACTGTTACTCATGATGTCACCGCTTTGGGTCGATTCCATCCAGGTAATCAAGGCTAAAAAATCTAGGCACTCGGTGGGACCCAGCCAGCGAGAAGGATACTCCAATATTTCACTGTACTTCTGTACACAGATGTAGTTCTCGCGACCCTTTAGAATGGCAACTTTAAGTTTGCCTCCACATAATTTTTCCACAGTGGAAATTTCTTGATCCAATAATTGATGTTGCAATGCTTTTGTTGCAGTGGTCACCATGGCTCGACGGCCTTTGTGCAAGGCATTTAGAGCCAGGGGCAACAGATAAGCGAGAGATTTTCCGGTTCCGGTTCCTGCTTCAACAGCTAAAATCTGATTTTCATGAATAGCCCGGGCTGTCAAATGCATCATTTGTAACTGAGTTTTACGGGATTCAAAACCCGGGATTTCTTTTTCAGCAATTCCATTTGGCCCTGCTATTTGATCAATTCGGTCTTGTCGAAGCATGTTATCATTCACTTGACTTAAGCGAGTTTGGGCTTCGATACCTGTATCGGGATTTTGATGTTCCGCAAAAAAAGCTTTTGCCTCAGTTTTATCTTGTACAAAGAGTTCTTTCCAGGAGCCGCTAGCGTATGTGGCAACATGGGCCAGATTGCTTAGAGTCTGTTGTGAATATTCGGATAAGCGCTGCTGTGCTTTAAGAAAGACTAGGCCGGCTCGCTGGGCATCGGGCAAAGCGCGATGGGAATCTACACTGGGTAGTTCTAACCATTGACCGAGTGTATCTAAACGGTGGTTGGGAGCATCGGGCCAGGCAATACGGGAGAGTACCAAAGAGTCGAAGACGGCATGCTGCACAAGTGGCAGATCCCTTGCATCTTCCAGCTTCTCACTATCCTCTCCGCCACTCTCCAATGACTCTTCGCTATTACTTTCAGTAGAGTCTAGGTTTCCTACTACGTTTTCTGTTACATTCGCTGATTCTGTGTTGGATTCTATTTTAGATTCATCTGTGACAAGTTTACCTGCCTTCTTCCAACTGGATTTCAGAAAAAGCATATCAAACTCTGCATTATGTGCAACGTAGGGTAGGCCCTGTGAAAATTCTTCTAAGGCTATAAGTGCCTTTTCTAGAGGAACTCCGGCTGCTACTTGGGCATCGCTTAATCCAGTAATTGATAAGACCAATGAACTGAGTCTTGTATCACAGAAGACGATTTCATTGAAACTGGCGAGCTCTTGACCGTCAATAAATTTGACTGCGCCAATCTCGATGATTTCATCTTTATCGGGATCGAGTCCCGTTGTCTCCAAATCGATTGCAATAAAGCTTTGTAAGCGAGATAGCATATTACCCTACAGTTCTTCTTTTGCCTTTTTAACCCTTAACAGGGATTGCCTAGCGCAGTTGGCTTAGCAGTGATTTTGCTCTTTCGATCTGAGCCGCTTCCACTTGCCCTTGCGGTGCCAGTGAAAGGTAGTTTTGCAGGGCCTCTTTGGCGGCTACTTGGGGTTCTTCGCCAAGCGATCGACCTTTAGCCCGCTTTTCCAGATTTAACTGGGCTGATAACCAATAATATTTCGCCCGCAAATCCGAATTTAAACGATTAAGCTGGCCCTCGAAACGATTGAGATCCTCTTCTGCTAAATTGAACATGCCCTGTTTGAGATACAATTCTGCGCGTAATAAAAGAACCAAAGGGTGTGCAGAGAAATCCATGGCTTGGTTGGCTAAAAGCAAGGCCGTGCCAGGGTCTTTTCGCGTGCGTTCATAGGCCGATGCGATGAGATACAATGCTTGTTGACGTCGTGTGCTGTCCAGTTCAGGAATTATTGTTCTAGCATTTTCCAACTTGTCATCTTGTACGAGTTCTTGAATATGTTGAAAAGGTTCAGCGCTATACTGCTTGGTCGGAAGGCCTTTTTGCTGAAAATACCCGTATAACAAAGCACCCAGAAGAACAACGCTGACGATGGTAAAAATCCAGATTTTGGGGTGCAATCCGCTTTCATCAGGTAGGAGAGCCTTAAATTCAGCTGTGCTTAATTGACCGCGCTCCGAAAACTTTTTGATGACCGTCGAAGTCTCAGCATCACCGTGATACAGTTTATAGAGAGGTTTTAAAGCTTCCCGCATCTCTGTGGCATTTTGGTAACGGTCCTTGGCCTTCTGGGCTACGCTTTTTTTGATAACCCGAACCAGGGAACTGTCCATATCCGCAAGGTCGGTGTCAATATCGCGAATGTTCCACTTCAGAATATTTTCAATGACTTGAGTGCTGTTTCCGCCGGGAAAGGGTCTGCAGCCTTTCAGCAATTCAAAAAAGATGATACCCACAGCAAAGACATCAATAGAGCGAGTGCTAGGTTCGCCTCGTAATCTTTCTGGTGCCATATAGGCCACCGAGCCGCTAATGTGCTGGGTTTGGGTCATCAATTCAGCACCTAGCTTGGCGACTCCAAAATCGCAAACTACTGGCTGCCCATTTTCGCGAATGAGGATATTTTCCGGTTTCAAATCTCGATGTATCACTCCCTCAAATTCGACTCCATCAAAGACTAAGCGGGCATTATGGGCGTGTTCCAAACCTTCGAGAATGCCCATGATTAATGCCAAGGCAACAGAGGGAGGGAAGTGTCCAGCAGTTTCTATGTGTTGCCTTAAGCTTTGCCCTTTGATGTATTCCATCTCAATTTGTAGACGGCTCGAGGTTTCGACAACATCATAAATTTGAACGATAGCAGGATGTTTCAGGTTCGCTGCCAACTGCGCTTCCATACGAAACTTGGCTCTTTTTTTTGCATCAATCAGAAGACTTTGATGCATGATTTTCAGGACCCTTAATTCATTTAGTGCTTTGTGGCGCGCGAGAAACACATCAGCTGAAGCACCTTGGCCCAGTATCTTTATGATTTCATGGCGATCGTCCACGGCCTGAGGCGTAGCCCGATTGGAGAGCCGTTGTAATGAAGGGTTGCTTTTTATGGTCACCATTTGATCTTAATTCTCCCACTTCGGGAGCAGGGACATTCGTTCTTAAAAGCCTGAAAATCTAAGTTTTTATGCCGACTTTGTTACAAATTCGAGTAATTTTGACCTAAGAATTTATAATCATTATGGCCAACTAATGCCAAATCCCACTATATTGGCTTTTAAGTTCCCCAGTCTGCTCGATTTTCTGCAAAAATCACTAAATGACAGTGCTGAAATTCTGGTTTTAGAAACACGAGTTCCTTAAGCAGGCTTGTTTTGCTAGAGAATTTTGCTTACGATGCTTCACAATAGTTTAACTTTCAGATTTTTTCTTAATGTCAAAATTTTCTTCAGGTTGCCTCTTTACTCCCTCTTTCCCAGGTTTTTTAATCTGGCTATTCAGTCTCCTGGTGTACAAGCCCGAATCCAATAAAGCATGAATCACTTCAGATCTCCGGATGAACTTAACTGGCAATTGTATATACACGTACCCTTTTGTGAAAAAAAATGTCACTATTGCGATTTCCGCACCTGGGAAGCACCAAGTTTAGCTCAAAAGCAGTGGCTCGAATCAATCTCCATTGACTTAGAACTACGGGCCCCGGCCTTAGAAAAACAGGTAATTAGAACCGTTTTTATTGGAGGAGGAACCCCTTCCTTTTTAAGTGTGTCGATGTTTCGCACTTTGGTCGCCAGAATAACAGAAAACTACAACTGTAACTCACTGCTAGAATGGACGGTGGAGTGTAATCCCAGCAGTCTGACTCGGGAAAAGTTGGACCTTTTTCATGAGCTCGGGATTGGTCGACTTAGCCTAGGTGTGCAAAGTTTTGATGAAAAAGAATTGCAACTCATGGGCCGTGTACATAATCCGGATGGGGCGAGGCGAGCCCTTCAATTGGTGGCTGAAGACGGACGCTTTGCCTTTAGTGGAGATTTGATTTTCGGTTTGCCCGGTCAGAGCCTTGAGCAATTTCTGTTCAATTTGCGAGAAATGATGAGTTATAATCCCGATCATATGAGCTTCTACGGGCTTACAATTGAAAAGGGAACCCGTTTTGATGAGTGGAACAAAGCCGGTAGCCTTTTTCTTCCCGAGGCAGAACAGTACAACCAACTGTATCTCCAAGGGATTGAGTTAATCGAGTCGCAGGGCTACCAGCGTTATGAAGTCTCCAATTTCAGCAAGACAGGTAAAGAAAGCCTACATAACCAGGGCTATTGGGATAGGCGGCCTTATTTTGGTTTTGGCCCGGGAGCGCATAGCTTCGATAGCAGTCTTCGGTATTGGTGTCCTGATACCTTGGAAAGCTACCGAGCTTGGTGTAAGGAGGGATGTTCTCTTGATGCATGTGAACGAGATACATTAGGAGTAACAGAAACTCTTGATGAAATAGTTTTTTTAAGTCTGCGCCAGACCAAGGGTTTAGCTTTGAACCAATTAGTTCCTTTTTGCAAGACAAAACAAACTGCGAGTTTTCGTGATATCCTTCCCGAGGCATTCTTCAGCCGGTGGAAGCAACATCTAGAAATTGAAGATGCTCGAATCGCCCTAAAGGGGGAGGGTTGGCTCTTACTTGATGAAATTGCAGCCGAACTGTTGGCCGCCCTTTAATTTCAGTTTGAAAGATCTTGATATTATCAGAAAGGTAGAGCCACTGATACCTGCGAATCACCCTTTAATAGTTCACTAGTCTTTTATCAGTGATGTTGAGTCTGATTCAGTCAAAGAATCGTTCTCATTTGTTGTTAAGTTGCGACCCGTTTCTGCTGGCCAATTAATTTGAAGGGGAGAAGCATTTTGATCGGCTTCCCCTACGCTAATCGTATCTCTCCAATATCCCCGTTTTTCTTGAGCACTCCAAGTGCGCCAATCTCCCATATTCCAGCGTTGGTTATTGTCATCATCTTTCCAAAATTCGAGCGAATATTTTCCGTAGGGTAAATTCTTCCATTCCCATTGCTGGGTTTTGGGTGCCGGATGTAATAAGGTCCTTTCACCCAAAAAAGTTTTTAAGACAAAGTTGTAGTCTTTTAATTCTACACTATTTTGAAAGGTTAAGGTGCCCATCATGCTGTCTTTACTGATACGCATTTTGAATACTTCCTGGAATAATTTTGGGGGATCAGACCTTTTGCTGGAATCTAGTTGCACTGTATCTCCAGGAAAATACAGGGATAGTATTCCACTTTTCGGTTTTTCTATAAATAACAATTGGATATGTCGATGATCCACGGCTTGACTTTGAATGCGAACCTTTTGGGTATCTATTTTAGCTCTAAGATCATTTTCAATGAGTCCAAATAGTGAATCATTCAGGTCGCGATTGCTAAAAAGTAGCAGGGAATCCTTGTAAATAACTCCATTGGCGGGAAGTAATTTTGATAATCCACTTTGATCAGCTTTTCGCCGAAGCTTAAACTGAAATGCCGCTGTATCAAGAGCGGAATCGAGCTTGACTCCGAAGCGCTGATAGCGTGGATCAAGTGGATTTCCAGACTGGCTGACTAGTTCTCCGAAGCGGAGCTGAAAAACACTATCGTCGGGAATAGTGTTTACATAGAAGCTCCAGTTTAATGGGTCGTCCAAAGCAACGGGAGATCCGAGATTTAATGCTTTGTTGGTATCTGAAGAGAACAACAGAATCTGAGTAAGACTTTTGTTTTTCTCC
>JBBQAD010000374.1:0-4141 GCA_038315885.1 Fibrobacteria bacterium
TCTGGTCTTATCAGCTTGGCTGTCTGCTCTTCCCGATAGTGTGAGTCAGCCGCTTAGAAAAAATGTCAAATATCAAAAAGGCCGGATTGTATCTCTTGGATTAGCTGGTCAGGATACGCTTTCGCTTCCCGCTTTTCTTTCTTCGCTAAGCGCTTTGGATGAAATTACCGGCTTACAGGGCAGTTTCTGTTATCCGCCCAAGCGACTTGCCTGGACCCTTTCACTTAAACGGGTTTTTTTGAAACCACAATTGTGTCCCGATTTGGTAGTCGGGAAAGACAACAGCCCCAGCACCTTGGGAATTCAACGGAGCTCTCTTGGTAGGCCGGTTTTAATAGTAGGCAATGGCGCTTTTTCACTTCGCGTAGATGGGCGTTTTGGGCTTGTGTTACACTAAGTCTCTATTTGCAGTCAGCTCTAAACTTGCAGCTTAGGGATAATTGATCCAGACCCGGTCGCTGCGCTTCCAGGATTTAGCTTTGTAACTCTTTGTGGGGTCGAAATCCTCTCCGGCCTTATAGGACTGTTCAGCCTGATCGTAACTCATAAGTGGATGGATGCCGGAGGGCAATTGAGAAAAATTAAATTGACCATTACTTTGAACCACAGCAAAGAATGGACTCCCGGGAATGTAAACATGGGATAGATTGGCAGCTGTACCCTCGATTCCAATGTTTCCTCCGGAATTATTAATAAGTGGGGCCAACTGTACTGAACTGGCTACCTGGCCGCCCTTCACAGCGCGCAGTGTATCATTTAGGGTGCTGCGCTTAAGACTAAAGACTCCATTGGAATCGCGAAGTAATTCATAACCGCTTTCGATGGATGAACCCTGGTCAGACAGTATTACAAGATTAAATCGAAACAGGGAATCCGGTTTGCTGCCGGGCAGACGCAGGTTGAATTCCTCCCACGCGCTTTGTAACTCGGTCCCCTTGATATGAATTTTATCCATTTCTTTAAAGGTTTTCTTAAAGAGAGCTTGCGGCTGCTGAATGGGATTTTGATCCTTTTCCCATAAACTAATATCGCCCGAGCTTGATTTTTTTCCGGTGCTATCGGCCAAAGCCAATTCAATGCCGGGATTTTCAACTCCCGTGGTACCTCCCGCTACTTTATCAGAACAGCCTGCAAATAGCCAAAGCAGGCTGAGCAAACTAAGGGAAATGACGGATTGAGAAATCATGGATGCCGAAAATAGCATTCTATTGAGGTGGGTCGGAGATGTTGCTATTGGGAAATAACTGCATACAAAGAGTATAAATTCGATCTTCTTCGGTATCCCGTTCAACTAGGTCACGCAATTCTTCTCGAAATGAAAGGATTCTTTCCTTCACCGCTTCAAAGCCCTTTTTCGAGAGATACATCGTTAAAGAATTATACTCCCTATCCTTTGCATTCACCTGGTCGAGCATTTCCATGCCCAAACGGTTCATTTCAAGTATTTGGCGGCGGGTGGCCAAATCGTGAATTTCCTTTTCAGTGCTGATGTGACGCTCGGTCACTCGATAGCCATTGGCCGTTTTTTTTACCAAAGCCAAGCTTTCCAGACATTTTAGAGCTTCAGAAACCTGGGCTGCACTGATTTTCGGATTTAAGTTTCGAGCGATTATTTCAGGCTCTCGTACACCAGGTCGCATACCCACAAAGGCCCAAACGGCTTGATAGTACCAGTTATCAAAAAATCGGTACTGCGATTGTCCTATGGTTTTCGCCTTGGAGCCGCGATACTTGGCAAGCTCGGTAAAAAAATGATTTCGTTCTGCCATTGACTTGGCTTGATTGAACTGAACCAATAAATCCCAATATTGCCTTTCGCTTGCGCCCAATTCCATCGCCTGAGCAAAATTGAGCCGTTGTGTTTGTGTGAGCTTGCGTTTTCCCGAAATGACCTTTGACAGAAAACTTGCGCTCGATGGGGGCAAGCCCGCTTTTTTAGCAAAGACGCGGTTTGAGAATCGCTTACTGCTCAATTTTTCTTGGGTACAAAAATCCTGTAAAAAACGGCGATAGTCGAGATAATCAATAATACGCAGCTTTTCTAATCCAACTGACATAGGCCAAATTATAACGCTTTTGGCGAAAACTCGCCCTTGTTTATATTCGAATTTGGATTCATAGTGGGGACAAATTGTCCCCAAATTTCGTATCAATCCATCCTGTTTATTGATGTGGACATATTAATTTTTTATCCAGAGAGTTTTAAGAGCTCTCGGAGCGCAATAAGGGGCTTGGTTTTTTCCTCAAGGGGAAGCGAGGGAAAAGCCTTTCCGAAAGGAACCTTTTGCAAAGCGGCCGGGGGCACTTAAAAAATTACCCATTTCTTTTGGCTAAAATCGCAACCCTCCCAATCGCTTCAGCCTTATATTGACTTTAGATAGTTTGCTTTTAAGCAATTCCTCGTGCATACGATGCATTTGGGTCCACAGGGCTTTTAAGTAATTCAATACAACGAAATAGTTTCATCTATGGGCAAAGCATGCTTCCCCTTTCAATGCTTGCTGGGATGCTTCCTCATCGCGGCGGTATTGCTCCAAACGCCCCAGGCTTATTCCGGGGAGTTGCGACAAGGAATGTTACTCGCCTTAACAGCTAGTGATATAAACGACCACCAGGGCAATGAACGTGTCTATACTCCTGTGTATGGCAGTGGGGCAGGTATTACAGTCGGATGGAAATGGCTGGAGAGCGTAGCCGAAATGCATCTCTTGCCCTATAATAACCGAATGAATTACGATCTTTCTGTTTGTACCAACGCAGGACCAAAAATCTTCTTTTTCCGGCCCTATGTGGGCGCCGGCTATCTGTATCAAAGAACCAGCTTGAAAGAAATGGAAAAAATTCAGACCGATCATGATCTTAGGCTTAACTTAGGAATCATAACCAACGAAATTGTGGCCTTGGAGTGGGTAGCTATGATGGGCGGCAATCCGGCCTGGCGATTCCGCTTGGCCTTTCTATTTCCTGTTTAGTTCATAGCCATCTTTTTAATACATTCGTTTTAAGTAATGACCCGTATGAGAACTCTTCGATTTGGATATCTGAAAAGGTGTTCCTTCAGCCACAATTTTACCGCCGCCGACTCCGCCTTCAGGCCCCATATCGATTACCCAATCCGATTCGGCAATGATATCGAGATTGTGTTCTATTACGATGACACTGTGGCCTGCCTTAACCAAGCGGTGTAACACAGCCACCAATTTTTCGACATCGGCCATATGTAGTCCAATTGAGGGTTCATCGAGAATATAGAGTGAGCGACCCTGTTGCAGCGACCCCTTGCGGATGGAGTCTTCTTCTTGGCTACGGGTGCGTGAGAGTTCTGTTACGAGTTTAATGCGCTGGGCTTCGCCTCCGCTTAAAGTCGGGCTTTGTTGTCCGATTTTTAAGTAGCCCAGACCCACCTCATTTAAAAGGCGCAAGGGATGCCGAATGTTGGGGTGAGCTGAGAAAAATTCCACAGCTTCTTCGATGCTCATATCCAGGATTTGAGAAATGTTTTTTTCTTTATAGTACACTTCATTGGTTTCTTGATTAAAACGAGCACCTAGACAGGTATCACAGAGAACAGATACATCGGGCAAGAAACTCATTTCAATTTTTTTCATGCCCTGACCATCACAATCATCACAACGGCCACCGCTTACATTAAAGGAAAAACGGGCGGCGCTAAAACCTCTAATTTTGGCTTCGGTGGTATTGGCATATACTTTTCGAATGTCATCCCAAAAACCCACATAGGTGGCTGGGCAAGAGCGGGGTGTTCTACCGATGGGACTTTGATCGACCTCCATCACTCGAGCTAAGGTATCATAACCCTTCAAATCGCCACAAGCATAAAAGGACTTTTTGGATTGAGTTGTTTTTTGCTTGGCATTCTTTAAGGCTTTTTTCTGTAACAGTTTCTGCAAATTGGTATAGAGTACATCGCGAACCAGAGTGCTTTTTCCGCTGCCGCTGACACCTGTAACAGCTATCAATTGAGAAAGCGGAATGGTTACATTTATATTTTTCAAATTATGCAGACTTATTTTATGAATAACAAGCTGATCGTTTGATAATCGTTCTTCCGGCTGATTTTTTTTAATCCCATTAACTATCACCCCAGCCTTGGTCTTATGATCTTCATCAGGAGACCGAT
>JBBQAD010000282.1:0-5369 GCA_038315885.1 Fibrobacteria bacterium
TTGATAAATTCAGGCCTAAAGACTTGGCGCAATTCGGGCATCATATCCGCAGCTGTTAATTTTTTGCCCTCTTCAAAAAATCGTTGGGCACCAATGTTGGATGTCATGATTATGATGCAGTTTTTAAAATCCACAGTCCGCCCTTGAGAATCAGAGAGACGTCCTTCATCGAGAACTTGCAGTAGAGCATTGAATACATCGGGATGGGCTTTTTCAGTCTCATCAAGCAATAGCACGGAATACGGATGCCGACGTACTGCCTCGGTTAATTGGCCTCCCTCTTCGTAGCCAATATATCCGGGGGGCGCGCCAATCAATTTAGATACGGAATGCTTCTCCATGTATTCACTCATATCCAGGCGAATCACATTTTTTTCATCGTCAAAAAGAAACTCGGCCACAGCCTTGGCCAACTCGGTTTTTCCCACGCCTGTGGGACCAAGAAAAAGAAAGGTACCTATGGGTCGATTTTCCCTTTTTAAGCCAGAACGGCTGCGCAATATGGCGTCGCCTAAAGATCGGATAGCCTCATTCTGACCAATAACCCGTTTAGCCAGATGCTCGGGAAGCGTCAGTAATTTTTCTTTTTCACTTTCTTGCAATCGACGGACGGGAATGCCGGTCCATCGCGAAACAACCTCTGCAATTTCGTCCGCAGTCACCTCTTCATGAAAGGGTAAGTCTTCATCCGAGCTGGCTTCTGCGTTGGATGAAAGTACATCCAATCGTTTTTCATAGTCTCTTAGGGTTTTGTAACGTAGCTCTGCTGCCGTACTCAGGTCGTATTCGCTTTCAGCTTTTTCGATTCGGGTTTTTACCCCTTCGATTTCGCTTTGGAGCTTGCGAATTTCACTCACCTGCTTAATCCGACTATCCCATTTCTTGCGTAGGATTTCATTGCGCTTTTCAAGGGTTTCTAATTCTTCGCGCAACTGTAACAGTCTGGTTTTGCTTTGGGGGTCTTTTTCTTTTTTCAGGGCCTTTTCTTCAATTTGAAGCTGTAACAGTCGGCGTGCCAGTGTGTCGAGTTCCTCCGGAACGGTATCTAATTGTGTTTTAACCATGGCAGCGGCTTCATCCATTAAATCGATGGCTTTATCGGGAAGATTTCTATCGGCAATGTATCGATGCGACAACTTTACCGCTGCTACGATGGCATTATCTTGAATTCTCACCCCATGGTGGGCGTCAAAGCGTTCCTTGATTCCTCGCAAAATAGAAATGCTTTCTTCAGGGCTAGGTTCGCGCACCATCACTTGTTGAAAGCGACGTTCCAGCGCAGCATCTTTTTCAATGTATTGCTTGTATTCTTTTAAGGTAGTTGCCCCGATACAGTGTAGTTCACCCCGTGCCAGCTTGGGTTTTAGCAGATTGCCAACATCCATCGACCCTTCGGTTTTGCCGGCACCTACTATGTTATGTAATTCATCGATAAACAAAAGCGTGTTGCCACCATCTTTTTCCAGCTCAAGTAACACTGCTTTCAAACGCTCTTCGAATTCTCCCCGGTATTTGGCACCAGCAATCAATGCGCCTAGATCCAGGCTATAGACTTTTTTGTTTTTAAGAGATTCGGGTACATCACCTTTTACTATTCTCTGCGCCAAACCTTCAACAATGGCGGTCTTTCCCACCCCAGGTTCACCAACTAAAACCGGATTATTCTTGGTCTTTCGTGAAAGGATGCGAACCACTCTGCGTATCTCTTCCTCTCGCCCGATGACTGGATCAAGCTTTCCCTGCCTGGCCATATCCACCAAATCCTGCCCATATTTTTCTAATACTCGATAACCCTCTTCAGCATTGGCAGAATTTGCATTGATGGGGTCCGAATTTCTTCCGGCATTTGAATTCCGATTTTGCATTATTGACTCCTTTAACAACTCTTTATTGAATCGGTAGCCATTCAAGACCCCTCGTAACTCAAATTGATTGCTATTAATTACAATAGAGAGAAACACATGTTCTACTGTTACAATACTGTCGCCCAGTTCTCTGGCCATTGTTTCAGCCTGATGCAGTACTTGACTTAAGTCACGAGAAGGATTCAGTTCTTTCGTGGGAGCCTCAGTATGAGGCAGTTTATTCAGGGCAGCAGCCAATTCACTTGAGAACTTATGAACTTCGATGCCAGCTTTACTCAGTATGGGAATCAAGACATCTTTGGATGTATCCAATAGTGCAATAAGTACATGCAGAGCTGTCCAATCTATGTGCTTATGTTTCTGGCTCAGATTGTGGGCTTGCTCGAGACATTGCTGCGTTCTTTGTGTCAATTCCATAGCGACCTCAAGCTTAACTATTGCAAACTTGAAGCCAAGCAAACAAAATGCAGTAATCAGCTGCAGTTCTCAAAAAGAACAGATTTATCCTGAATTAGGCGTCATTTTTAAGATCATCGCAATTCATTAGCGTTCAATTCTGCAATTGTTTTGCAACTTTGCGATGATTGTGTCAATTTTAAACCCAGCGAGACTGAATGTTCTAGCGGGGAGAGCTGCCTGCTTTCTAGATTTGAGTAAACCGTTCCAGCCAGCCCTTTTGGGCTTATCCTGGTCAATTCCAAGGACATCGGACCATGAATACAAGTCCCAATGCATCTCTAAGTAGTACAACCAATACAAGTAAAATAAATAAGCGTACTGAAAATGATGGGGCTATTACAGTCAGAGAAGCCGATCAATCATGGGTCGACGCTATTGCAAAATTGGTTTTGCCTAAAAACATGCACATTGCCGATATCGGCTGCGGGGAGGGAATTTATACTCGGGCTTTTTCCCGTTTGGGTGCTACTAGTGTTATAGGTATCGATTCCAATCCCAATATTTTGAAAGATGCCGTCGAGGATTCTGAAGGAATCGGTAATGTTGAATTTCGTGAGGGGGATGCCCTAAATCTGGATCTGCCTGATCAAGAATTTGACCTGGTCCACTTGCGGTCACTGTTACACCATGTTAACAGTATGCAACAAACAATTGCTGAGGCCTGCCGAATCTTAAAACCTGGCGGCCACCTGCTCATTCAAGACCGCACCCCTGAAGATGTCTTGATGCCCCCCTCCCGAGAGAACATTCGCGGGTATTTCTTTGAACATAGCCCTAAGCTTGTTCGCATCGAATGTGAAAATCGTTTTACCGAACTGGATTTGAGTTCAGCCATTCTTGCCCATGGCTTAAAGGGTTTGGTAAATCAAAAACTCTTTGAAGTCCGCAATGTCTATCCCGATGTTTCTGTGTTAGAAGCCGACCTTCGCCGTCGTCGGGGAAGATCAATTTTAATCCACTTGAAAAACCAGGAATTGGAAGACCTGATTGAATACATCTGCTCCCAGGTCAGTGCGCTAGGAGAGACATCCATCACCGAAATCGACCGTTGGTCACTGTGGTATGCACAGAAGGTGAAGTGAGATAGGCAGTTAAACCTTTCAATAATTCTGCCGATAAGTCTCTAGGACTCAAATTTCTCCTGCGGTAAAAAATTCCCTTTGTCACCGATAAATCGGAAAAAAATTCCTGCCCAACTTTGCCGGGGCCCTTGTCTTCATTGATTAGACAAAGCAAAGGCCATCAATGAAATTGGCCCAATTGTCGCTATTCACCCCTACATGGATATACGCAACTACCTATTCGGCGGCACCACAAGAACCATGGTTTATCGCAGTATGGATGCAGGCGCGATGCGGGCAAAAACCATTGCCAACAATTTGGCCAATGTCATGACTCCCGGCTATCAAAGACGCGAAGTCCATTTTGAAGATGAGCTACGTAAGGCCTATGACGTCAAAGTCAATGGATCTACCACCAACAATCATCATATGGAAATCGGACAAGAGGCATTCTTAAACAAGGTTAGACCTGATTCCTATCTCCCCAATGACCCCACCCAGCCGGGCGAAATCAATAATGTGGACATTGATTTAGAAGCTTCTAAAATGGCAGAAAATCAGATTCTCTTTAATTACGCCACAAAATTTGCCGGTTTTGGGAAGTACAATGCCGCCATTACCGGTAAAGGTTCAGATTAGAAGTTAAAGCGTCCACCCAGAGCAACTTCGGCTGAAAAATCAGTACCGGGTACCAAGTAAAGCATGGGAGCAAATTCGGCAAAGACATCAAAAGGCGCTTTCTGAAAGTAATACTGAACTCCCACTGGTACTCGCGCCGCGATTGCAAATTCTTCATTTCCCGCTTTATGATTGTCAACAAAGACCACATTTTCGCGACCCTCCCCTATCTCCAAGCGCGCGCCACCTCCATAGGTGAGATACAGTTTTCCATAACCGGGTTCGATATTGAAAATTTTACTGTTTTTTAGGATGTAATCACCCTGTACTAATAAAAATCCCCCGAAGTTATAGGCAATGGCGCCCTGAACTGCGCTAAACTCATCAAAATTTTGTTGAAAGCTTATACCCGTCGGACCCGCCAGAACAATGCCTATTCCAACATCTCTATCTTGAGCCGCGGCCGCCTTGTGTGACACTGCAACAAAAAGAGTTACAAAAGCGAGTAAGCCAAAGGAGTGCAACATTGATACAGACTGTACCCGTGTAAAGGAAATCAAAGATGATTTTCGAAAGAAACATTTCATTTTTTAACCCTTGTTGATTATGGTGAAAGCCTTAGCGGTTCCACTCTTTTTGAATAAAGTCCAAATCTTTTAGCGCATTGGTCCACATCAGAGCCAAATTTTCTTCGGGCTTACCCGTTCCTGCTGTAAATTCTAGAGTCCAGCTACCCTTAAAGCCCTTGTTTTTAAGCATCCCAATAGTCTCACGGGCTCGCTCAGGCGCTTCGTCCAGGCAAATTCGGCCTTTACCCGTTTCACCCATCATTTGCACGTGGATATGTGAAAGCCTCAAGTTTGGCTCAGCCAGACGTTCTCGCAATTCTTCATGTCCCATTGTAAAGGCATGCAGTATAGTCTGAAATCGAGAGCCCAGACGTTCCCGAGTTTCAGCAGCAACTTTAGGTGAATCCATAAAAGTACCCGCATGATTTTCCATATAAAACAAAATTTCCTGGGGAAGCTCCCCTGCCCAAGCTTCCATAAATCGAATATGAGATTCTATTTCTTCAACCGTAGCTTTTGCGTAGCTGAGATGTCCGATGTTGATTTTTATTGCTTCAGCGTGATACCGAATCGCAAGCTCTGTAATACTTCTTCTGGCTGCAATCGCATCAGGGCTGTCATCAGTGGGTACATATGAATTAATGATGGCAATTGGGAGTGACAATGATTTCGATAGTGATGCTATTCGCGCTTGTTCTTCTTCGCTGGCCAACTTTAAATGATTCTCCCAAATCTCTATTCCGGCAAAACCAGCCTCGGATATTTTTTCCATCCACGCTGAAACTTCAAAACTGGGA
>JBBQAD010000125.1:0-8533 GCA_038315885.1 Fibrobacteria bacterium
ATCACGTTCACCCTTGCCCCAGCGTTCTGATTTCCACTCCTTAGCCTGCAAAAAATAGTGGGCAAACTCTTCCGTCTCAAAAGGTCTTAAATCTTGTCCTTCATAAATCAATTTTAGTTCTTCGGCCTTTCGCATTAGCCATTTGCCGCCGTGTAACAGTTTGGGGCTGACAGTAACCCAATCGACACCCAAGCGATCTAGGCTCGTGCCGTTGGTTTCCATTGTTACATAGTAGCCCTGCTCGTGGAGCATCCCCGCCAGTTCTCTAAAAGCTTCAGCCTGTTGAGTAGGCTCTCCCCCGGTAAAAATGACAAAGCGACTGGGATATTTTTGAATTTCAGTGAATACATCCTCTACCGGCAATTTTTGCTTTAATGAAAAATCAGTATCGCAAAAGTCACAGGCCAGATTACAGCCGGCTCCCCTTACAAAAACGGCAGCCTTGCCTGCATGAAAGCCCTCACCTTGCAGGGAGTAGAATATTTCTGTAATTCTCAGATGCATGGCAGAAAAACTAACAAGCGAACGCCTTTAGGAAACAAGTAGTTTATTAGCTTATGGCATCTACGAGCCCAAATATCTTTGATTTTCTCCATCCCCTAAACACCTTTGGTCAATTTGTAGGAAGTTTAGACTGGGAACGGTCCACCGTTAAACCGCAACTTTCCCAGGAAGAGATAGAGTTGTGGCGAAGTATCGGAAAACTAGAAGGATTGCGTCTCAAAAGAGAAGGCGTTCTCTTGGTTGAACTAGGCGCTTATCTTGAACAATTAGCCGCTGCCCTCAATTTAAAGTGGAAGAAAAAGCCCGAACTCAAATTGCCCTTCGTGGGTTTAAGTCTTGAGTTCGTCAGGGTTAAAGAACATGTGGATTCTGAAAAAGCGGTCCCCAAAGGGGACGCATCTTCATTTTGTGAAGAACAGTTGTTGTTACACTTATTGGAGACTTTGCTAGAAAGCTATGGCTTACAAACTCTTTCCATTCATTCGCAAGTCTTATTCCAGGATGGTCAAGAAAGTTTTTTGTTAAGCGTTAGTGCAAAATACTCGCAAAAATTTCCTGAAGGAGAAGCATTTTCAAGAGAAAACACGTCTTACGGCAATGATTCTCTTAAAAAAAACAGTTTTGCAGAAACAACTACAGCCAACAAACATTTCATTCATCAGTTACACAATAAATTGGCAGGGATCGTCAGCTTTGCCAGTCTTATTCGCCATCAGAATAAGGAGAACCCTGAGCTGCAAGATTCAATGAACCAAATTTTGGAAGCCGCGGGCGAAGCAAAAATCTTAATCACCCAGGGCTTCGATCAAGCGACTTAAGCCTTTGCAGATTGCTTAAAACGGTTTCATCCAGGCCAAACGAAAACGCACATCTTCTTTAAAGTTTCCTGCTAAGCCAAGCGCTACCGAAAGCGCCAAGCGGCCATCAGAGCCTAGGGGTATCCATAAGCCCGGTTCCATATCAATTGCCAAAAACTTTTCGAAATCATTGCTTTGGCTGCCCAAGTCAAAGCCCCAAACAATCTGCAGGCTGCGGCCCACGCGAAAGGCCGGTGTAGCCGATAATTCAAAACCCAGTAGTGCATCGTTGTATACAAATTGAGGCATAAAACCGATTTTTGCTTGATAATACAAGGCAAATCGAGAAGACATACTCTGCGCAATGCCATAGCTAAGGGCCAAACCATTTTCAGACTCGTCCAAGCCTAGCCATAGATCTGCTTCTAAAATGGAGCCCGCCGCACTGTAACGCAAACCGAACTGAGCATGGGGTAGATGATTTTCCACATCAATCCATTGGCTTCTTACTCCCGCTCCCAATTCCCAGTGTCGATTGAGGGCCAGAGAAAAAGCTACGGGTATTGTCAGATGGCCGTTTCCTTCTCCATCAATAATTCCGGCAACATGCAATGCGGTCTGTGGAGCCAGCAACTTTTCTGGATTTGCATGATAAGAGGCATCGTGCAGATTCACAAAAGCCCAGGTATGATTTTGAGCTACCAGAAGCAGGATTGCTGCCAGAAGAAGCAGTCGCGACCAAGGCAATACGGTTTCTGATTTGTAATTATTTGCCATTTGTCAAGCCTCCAAGATTACCCAAAGGTAATTGCCCAGGGTACTCAAAGCTTAAAACAAAAGATCGGAATGCTACATTGCAAGGCATCCCAAAAAGTTGGAAATCATGCTAAAACCTCGACCTTCAGTGCTAGAACTTAAAGATTATATCCCGGGAAAATCCATTGAGGAGGTACAGCGTGAATTCAATCCGCCTGTGATCACTAAATTGGGTTCCAATGAAAATGCTTTGGGGCCTTCGCCTTTAGCTCTGGAAGCCATCCGCAAGCAGTTGCAATTCATCTCTCATTATCCCGATAGTTCTTGGTGCAAGTTAAAAGCCGCTGGCGAAAAAGCCTTAGGTTTGGATGCCTCTCACTTGGTCTTTGGCAATGGCTCCGATGAGATTCTGCTGATGATCACCGGAGCTTTTTTAAATCCCGGTGAAAGCGAGCTGCTTTCAGAAAACACTTTTTCTGAATACGAATTTTCAACCCATGTTTTTGACGGTGAAATTATTCGCATCCCTCTCAAAAATTACAGCTACGATTTAGAAGGCTTTGCAGAAGCGTTGAATCCGGAAGTTCGTCTGGTGTTTCTCTGTAATCCCAACAATCCCACCGGGACTTACTTTAGCCATGCTGCATTGGTTAAGTTACTCTCCAAAGTCCCCAGTGATACAGTCGTCGTAGTCGATGAGGCCTATGGTGACTTTGCTACTGCTGATGATTTTCCCAAAACCCTTAACCTGATTAAAGATGGTTGCCCTAATCTGGTTGTGGTGCGCACTTTCAGCAAGCTCTATGGACTCGCAAGCCTAAGGATAGGCCTTGCTGTTGCTGCCCCAGCCTTGGCTGGGTCAATGGCTCGGGTGCGAACGCCCTTTAATGTGAACGGCCTGGGACAAGTAGCCGCTTGTGAAGCTTGGCAAGATTTTGAGCATGTCAAACGAAGTTTGGAAATGAATCGCGAAGGGATGAAGCAGCTGCGTCAGGGATTGTCTCACTTACAATTACGGGTACTAGACTCCGAGGCTAATTTTTTGTGCTTTCATCTGGCCCAATCGGCTTCAGAAGTCGCTCTCAAACTACTTGAAAAAGGGGTTATCGCTCGACCGCTTAAAAGTTTTGGACTGGATGAATGGATGCGTGTTACAGTTGGAACAAAAATTCAAAACCAGCATTTTCTGGATACTCTTAAAGCGGTGCAACAAGAGCCACACCACTTTCAACCACTTCCATCGCCAAAATAGTGAGGTCATCTTGGTAGGGTGCGCTTTGGGTGAATCCTCGTACATCTTTAAGAATAGCATCTAACATGCCTTCGGGATCTTCTCTATCACTGGAAAAAAGTGATACTAAGCGATTGAGTCCATAAGTCTTGCGCATGGGATCACGGGCCTCCACCAATCCATCGGTATAGACCAGAAATTTATCGCCTTTTTTCAAAGGGAGTGTGCTTTCTTCCATCATGTTTACAAATTCGTCGCCTGTGACCATTCCCAAGGCAATTCCTCGAGTTTTTAACTGGGAGATGGCGACTTGTTCAGTACCCAACTTAATCAACATGGGAGGGTGACCTGCCCGAGCGTAACTCATGGAGGTGCCTTCTTTGTTAACAATCAAGCAAAGTGCTGTCACAAAGCTCTTATCATCCAGATCTTCGCTCATCAGATCATTGACGGCGCAAAGCAAATTTTTGGCCGATGTTTCATAGCGCGCCTTCGAGCGAAAAGTGCTACGCAGCATAGTCATGACCAAGGCGGCAGGAATGCCCTTGCCGCTTACATCGGCAATGACAATCACCCAGTGACCTGAATCAGTCTGAAAGTAATCGAGGTAGTCTCCCCCAACTTCATAGGCAGGAAAATAAACTCCCTTCAAATCCACTCGTGGAATGAGAGGTTTGGTTTGGGGAGTGAACCGGCGTTGGATACGCTGGGCAACATCTAATTCGCCTTGCAGGCGAACTTTGTTACCCAATTCTTTCAAGTAGTTCACATTGCTCAGACTGATGGCAGCCTGCACCGCTAATGTATCCAATACTGTCTGTTCTTCTTCGTAGAACTCCATAAATTCTGAAGGGCCGAGAAGAACCGCAGTGGCCACCAGGCGGGATTCTTGAAATAAGGGCAAGAGTAATAGTGATACGAGATGATTTTTTCCTTCGAGCACTAAGCCCTTTAGCCGCAAATCCTCCATGCGATTTTCAATCAATACACTGTTTACTTTGCTAGTAGGCTTTTCACCCATTAAATTTTTGATAACGCCCGAACAATAATTTTTGCTGTTTTCATCATTTAATAGATTGCTGCTAGCAGTAACTTCATAACCATTTTCTGTATTTTCGCAGAGCAGGGCTTCAACTCCGGGAAAGCGCTGGGTAAAGGCGTTGATGATTGCGGGAAGCAGTTCCGATTTTTGTGTAAAACGCGCTAAGAGATTAGAAGTTGAATTGAGATAATTTAATTGTGTCACTCTTTTGCCAAGGCGCGCATTGGCGTCTTGCAGTTTTCGTTCACTTTCTTTAAGCGCCTTTTGAACTTTTAAATGTTGGGCAATTTCCTGAACAAGTGCAGCCGTTCTTTCCTGTACACGAATTTCAAGTTCATCTTTGGCACGCTGCAATGCCTCTTCTGCTTCGCGCTTGGCGGTAATATCACGGCTCATGCACACGAGACCCGTAATTTCTCCCTGGCTATTTCGCAGCGGCATTTTGGTCGTCGAAACCCAAAGTTTTCGACCATCATGGTCGACTACTGGTTCTTCGCGACCCACCAAGGCCTTACCCGAAAGGAGGAGGGATTCTTCATCATCGTAATACTTTTGCGCCAGGTCAGCGGGAAAAAAATCAAAGGAAGATAGCCCTTTGGCTTCTTCGGGAGTGGCTTTACCAATTAGCCATAGATGAGCCAAATTATTGAGTACATATCCGTGTTGTCTATCCTTGACATAAATGAAATCAGGCAAATTATCAATCAGGGTGCGCAGAAGATTGCTTTCTGCTGCTAATCGGTCTTCTGCCACTTTGCGCTTAGTTACATCTCGCGAAATTCCGCAGGTGCCAGCAACATTACCATCTGAATCAATCCATACCAGTTTCGATGCATAAAACCAACGGGTCTCTCCATCTGCCGATGTATCACTCTGCTCCTTGCCGACCATCGGCTCACGGCTTTCCATGATACGTTTCTCTTCTTCAGAGGCTTCTTCGGCATGGGCGAGGGATAGAAAATCAAAATCGGTTTTCCCAATCGCTTCGACAGGCCTTTCAATGCGCAAAATTTTACATTGTGCACGATTCACCCAACGAAAGCGCCCCTCGCGATCCTTGAAATAGATGCTGTCTGGAGTGTTATCTAAAAGATTATGAAAGAGACTTAATTCATGCTCCAAATGATTAGAGCGCTCTTTGCAGTTCTGTAGCAACTCTTCGAAGCTCAACTTGGGAGACGGATCTCCGGAGGTAGCGCTTTGAGCGGAATTGGAAGAGGAGTCATTTATCATCAAGTGCTTAGTTTACCTTTCATATTAATTCTTTGAAGAACCTGCGTCCCTGCCTGCTGCTAAGTTAGGCTCTTGGATGGGCAGTCGCATAGCTTTGTTTCAACTTTCTCATCGAAACATGGGTGTATTTCTGCGTTGTCGATAAACTTGCATGGCCTAATAGCTCCTTAACTGCCAAAAGGTCACCTCCATGGTCCAATAGATGACTTGCAAAGGAATGGCGCAAAACATGGGGCGAAGCCTTTCCCTTACGCCCAGAAGCACGTAAAATCCATTCAATATCAGATTGCAGACTCCGTTTACCCAAGGCTTTGCCGGCCTGACTAAACCAAAGCGATCCCATGGCACTATAGAATCCGTTACTCTGGCACAGCGATTTCCAAGTGAGCATTTTTTCCGTGGAAAGAAGACTAAGGGGGACTCGTCTGATTTTGTTTCCCTTGCCTATAACTTGTACCCAGCAAAAATTTTTATCGAAGTGATTCCAATGTAAAGCTGCCAGTTCAGACAATCGCAGACCGCTTCCATACAAAAGCTCTAGGGCGATGGAAGCCCGAATCTCTTTTAGCTTTTCAAGAGGTATAACAGTGGCCTCGATTAATTCTTTTTCACTGACAACATTGGGTATGCGTTTCTTTTGCTTAGGAAAAAGCAGACTTTGGAGAGGATTGACCTCAAGGATAGCCCTTTGAATTAAAAAGCGGCCAAAAACCTTGAGGCTAGCAATCAATCTCGACTGCGTGGCAGTAGAGTGACCCTTGGCCTGTTCGGCTGAAAGCAAGGTGCGAAAGCTACGCCGATTCCATTGTTGGATATCGTAATTTTCGCCAAAGTGTTCACATACTTTGTGTAAATCGCGGGTGTAAGCATCCAGGGTATGAATTGACAAGGCGCTTTTTTGCAATTCTGTAAAAAAAGCCTGACGAGCCAGATCGAGGCGCATGCCATGAAAATACACATCGTGAATGAAATGCATTTATAAAAATTTGTTCCATCGCAATTTTATGCAATGAATGATAATATTTGAAAATTCAATGGTGCTAGCCTTAATTTTCAGCTTCTTTACTTTTTTGTCCTGTGCTAAAAGCCCAGCTTTAAGGGATTGGTCCCATCCCAAGGCAAAATTTGCACGTCTTGACTATTCCTTTAAAACTCGGGCTTTCACAGAATCAAAAAATTCCCTGATTTGTGAGACCAAAGCGGCCCAGATGGCTTTGGAGAACTGTCGGCTTGAAATTTCCCGTTTTTTTGAATCGAATTCTTCCTTCTTGGATCAAGAAATCCCGGAGGACATTCAGTATCAAGAGGCCTTAGCAATTCAAAGAATTCGGCTCCTGTATACTATAAAGAACCGAACAAAAAGTGGCTATCAGTGTTTTGCCGGAGCGGGACTTCGTTCGGTTTCGTTGCGTGAAAGTCTGGGACGCTAACGAAGAGGTACAAATTGGATCTGCATGTCTTTTTCACTGGCTAAATCGATGGCTTTGGGCTTAATCTTGCGCTTCATTAAGTCTTGCAGCAAAATAACGATGGGGCGATTGGGTTGATCTGGATTGGCTTTGGCAACAACCCCGGTAAATCCCCTCAACTTATACTTCTGATCTTCGATAACCACGACTCTCGATCCGACGGGATAGATTGGAATCATTGTAATCAGTAAATCAACAATCGAGCGGTTTAATTGGGTACCGGCAGATTGTATCAAAGCCCGCATAGTTTCTTCAGGGGTCTTGGCTAAGACACCAGGTCGCGGATTAATCAGTGATACATAAGCATCAGCAACGGAGGCTATTTCAGCGTAGCGATGTACATAACCCTTGTCACGATTTAATGTTTTACTGGGAGGTTCATTGGTGCCTTTAAGCCGACGCGGATACCCTGCACCATCCTGGCGCTCATGATGCTGATAGGCAATGTGAGCCGAGGTCAGGGGAATCTGATTATTTTCTCTTAAAATTGTCCAGCCATAGTTGGGATGCTCCTTTAAAAAGGTGAATTCATTATAGGTCAAGCGCCCAGTTTTGTTTACAATCTGATCGGGTAAGACCACCATCCCGATATCCATTAAAAGAGTTCCAATGGCCAGTTCTTCCAGCTCAAAACGGTTAAACATGAGTTTATTGGCCATCATGATGGAAGTGATAGTTACATCAAGAGAATGCTGAAACAAAAATCCATTTTTGCTACGGATGCTATTTAAGTTAATCACCGCTGAATCGCGACCCATAATGGAATCCAAAATTTCCTGCACCGATCGTTTGATTCTTTCGGCCGATACCATGTTTTTAAATTTGGCAGGTTCCGCCATCACTTCTTTCATCTGATCGGCCGTGAGTTCTTTGACCTGGGCGACTTGACGGATTAGCTCGGAATTTTTTTTAAGCGAGCTTATGGTTTGCAACGATATCTGTTCTGAAATCAGTTCTTCGGGCACCACCATTTCAGTGCCTTCTTCAAATATCCAGACAAAGGGGAGTTCTATCGTTTCGAGCTTATTCTTGACCCTATCGTTTATTTCGAAACCCGCTGCCAAGAGAAGATCACCGTTTTCACTCATGATGGAACGAGCCAAGACCATGCCGGGTTTTAATTCTTCAATCGATACCTGTATCACTAGGCCCCACGAAATCAAGGTGTTTGCGCCGTCTGGCTATTATACCACCAGGACCTCGGTATCGGAAATTCCCCGATGCTTCGTTTCCCCTGTTTTTGACTTTTTTTTCGCTATTTCCCAAATTTTGACGAATCTTTTGGAAATACATCACGCTGGCTTTGAAACCATCACTCAGTCCAGCCAAGACCCCAATGATAAGAGGGGCCCAAATCGGAATGACTAATTCTGCTTCCGTGGAAGTGAAAGCCCTGAAATTGCCATGTCATGCCTAAGGCCATTTGAAAGGGTCGATTTGCTAATGCCCCTTGCAACAAAAAAGAGGGAGATTTCCCAAGAGGCAGGCGCTGGGAAAGTCT
>JBBQAD010000477.1:0-2744 GCA_038315885.1 Fibrobacteria bacterium
TAGAGAAATGGACTTTGTATCAATGCCGTTTAACATACAGGCCGTCTCAGCGACGAATGAGGATGTTTCAGCATTTTGTTCTTCAAAGACATCCCAGCCCGTTATAAAGCGACTAAAGACATCTACTATCAAATACAGATAATAAAATTGTCCTTTTATCAGGCTCATTAAATATGTCACATCCCATGACCATACTTGATTCGGTTCGCTGGCTACATGCTCAGTGGGTTTTTGTTTTGTCGCAGGTCTTTGTTCTGTTCGGTGAGTCATCATCTTTTCATTCTTGAGAATACGATATAGTGTTGACTCTGAACCAATATACCTCCTCTTATCAGCAAGGATAGGCACTATTTGACTAGGGGGGAGGTTCTGAAACTCTTTTGAATTACAAATGTTTATTACAGTTGCTCTTTCAGTGGGACTGAATTTGTTAGCAGGTACGGCCTTTGTGTAATGCCTGCGATCACCTGCATTTCCACTTCGCCCTCTTCGTCCCCCCAGATCTCGTGGACTTTTTTTTTAAGAATCAAAAGAGCGGAAGCTTCAGACAACGCTGCATCCTTCCTTCTTAAGTCTTTCTTTAGCGTTACAATCTCCTTCTCCAGCTTTTTAACATGACTGTCTTTCGCAGGGCGGCCTGGAGGCGGTTTGACTGTGCCATCAATAAATTGTTTTTTCCAAACCAGAAGATGCTCAGACTTAAGACCTTTGGAGCGAAGAAATTCCCCAAGCTCTCTCTCCGTTAACCCATTGCTTTGAATTAAAGCATTCAGTTTTTCTGCGGTAGACCAATTCCTAGGGCTATGTAAGGCAGGAGTTTCTGACATTGTGATTCTTCTTTCGCTCTTGAATTCCCTTAACCATTTAGAAAGTGTGGCTTGGGTGATCCCGGTTTGTATAGAAAGAGACTGAGCGGAAGGGGCTCCAGGCCCCATTAATTTTGAAACCATGGTTTGTTTGGTATGCGTTGAATAGTGAGGCATGATAGCCTCCTTATGCCCCCGAATTAAAAATCAAGAAAGGTGACAACTCCCCTGAAACAGGCAGGAACCAATCCAAAAAATATTTTACAAAATGAGCAATTGGCACTCTCTGTACTTTTCTACACAGAAGATTAATCGGCTTTGCGGCTAAGGTGTCGCATTTTTACAATTTGAATATTTATGGATGTTGTATTTTTCACCTGAACAATAAAGGTTGGAAAATGGAATGAGCCATAATAAGGGCGATAATGCCACTTGCAATTAGTCTGCTCGCTGGTGTAACACAAAGACCAAGCAAAAAAACGGATAAACTCAAAATCAGAAAGAAAACGATATGAAAAGCTTAATTTCAATTGTAGAAATTCCGACAAACGACTTTCCAAGAGCGGTAAAGTTTTATCAGGCGATTTTAGACCTTGCCATTGAGGAGGTCGATATGGGCGGAACTCAAATGGGTGTATTGCCAAGTGATGGCGAAACAGTAAGTGTGGTTTTAGTAAAAGGCAACGAGTACAAACCTACAGCGGACGGATCGGTTGTTTATCTGAACACAGGAAGCGACTTACAGCCGACGCTTACCAAAATAGAACAAAATGGGGGTCAAATAATTGTACCTAAAACCGAAATCAGTCCCGAAATGGGATACTTTGCACATTTCATTGACTCTGAAGGAAATAAATTAGGACTCCACTCAAGTAAATAATAATGTTGTGGGTCATTCCCTCAATGGCTTTCATAAATTGCGTAGACCGCCGCAAAAAAAAGAGCGCCCCAATACTCGACTTGCATGAATGCTAGCCGCCCTTCGGGTAGCCGCCAAACATTACGCAACAGCACCTGCCTAAGGACTCTACAGCGCGGCGGCCCAAGGTAATACTTATTATATGGGATACTATGGGAAATGGGATGGAAAACCGACCTTATGAATGAGACTCGCACACCGACCTATATCCTTGCGAAAGCCATCGGCATCGCCATTGTCATCGGATCCCTTATAGCGGCCGGTTATGTGGCCTTTGTCAAAGCTCCCACCGACCTCGGCGCCAATGTCAAAGATGAGGCGATAGACGCCGTCAACAAGAGCTATGATTTCGCGCGGCGGATCGGTAAGGACATCGATAACGCTATCAATTTCAGGCCTCGAATCACGACCGAAGGTATCACTATTTTGGAATCCAGCGGTTCCATTGCGGAACTGTCGACGGTTGAAAAGCGCTTTGAACACACCCACTCCTGGCAAAGCACATGGATGGGAAGCACCAAGCGGATCGAGCTCAAAGGGTTATTTGTGGCCAAGGCCGGGTATGATTTGACCAAGCCCTTTTCGATTGATGTTTCAGACGACCTGCAGACCATACGGGCGACCATGCCGCCCGCACAACTGAATTCCGTGGAGCAACTAAAAGTCGAAATCCTTCGGGATGAGGACGGCTTGTGGAATAAGATCTCCTCGGAGGAGCGGCAAAGCGCAATGAATGCCCTTCTCATTGGCGCAAAGAGCAGCCTTGATGCCACTGGCCTGTTAAAAGAAGCCGATTTGTTTTTGATGGCTCGACTGGAATCCGCCATTCGCAAGAGCGCCTCACCTGAAGCGCTCATCATCCGGGAACCCTTAAGATAATGTCATTCGGCACAGGCTTTGTGGAATTGATTTCGGATAATTTGCCGCTGGTAGGCAACCAGGATGAAGTTCTGGTCACTGCAGAAGGGGCCGGCAAAGCAGCATGTTATGGTTACTACCCCAATATTAAGGAGTTGCCA
>JBBQAD010000021.1:0-15171 GCA_038315885.1 Fibrobacteria bacterium
GGTTAGAAAATATTTTGTTTCCAAAAAGTGTGAGACAAGGTGGTGACCATTCGACTGATATAGATGAGGATCAATATGAAGAAGCCTCGTTATATCTTGTAACACATGCAAAGTATATGATCGCGAGGTATGGCATTCCAATTCAGGCCTATGGCATGATGAATGAAGGGGACCTTCTTCACAGGCACACTTTTTCATCCGAGCAGATGTTAAAATTCTTAAAGATTTTGAGAGAAAAAATGAACGAGGCAGGGCTTAATGGGGTTCGACTGGTTGGTCCGAGCTGGTATGACGCCTCGCGAATAGAACAGGATGCAAAAGCAATTCTAGCCAATCCCACTCTGGGGGCAAATGTTGATGTAGTGGCGGCCCATTTGTTTGGTGGCAGCCGGAAATCAGTGACTATTCCCAGAACAAGAAAATGGATTACTTCAGGAAACTACAATTTCAAAGGCGCAACAAGCTGGTACATTGGGTCCCCTGATAACATTGACGATTTAGCCCGTTTTCATATGGATTCATTCAGAATGGGGTATTCTATGCACGGTAGCTGGCAGCTTCATTTGAGGGCAGGTTACAAAATGCCCACCGATGGGGCCATGATGGACGGAATTCGGAGTGGAAAGTACGCGCCCCTATATGGTCCATGGACTCCAGATAAAACGGGATACCCTGGACAGATAGATGAAGCGGCCTCTATCAGCCCCTTTGTGAGGCCGGGAATGTTTCTCGTCAGCGGATCCACCGGAAATAACCAGTACTCAGTAGATGCTTTTGCAGGTAGAGGAAAACCTGAAACAATTGTGGTAACATCGCAAAGCCAACAGACTTTTTCAATTAACTTAAAAATGGCACACTTCGAAGCCTTTGATATGTACCAAACACTACCGGGGATGTCGAGAAAACTTATTGGTGGTAAAAAACCTGTCAATGGTGTTTTGGAATTTTCTGCCCCCGCAAATAGTATCACCACATTTGTTAACAAAACTATTCCCAAAACCAAGCCTCGCGTTTATTTGGTCGTGAAAAGCCCGCTCACTCCATCTTCACTTGAGGCGGGAGTATTTAAAGCACTTCAGCGCCAGGGTCTGGATGTTCACTGGGTCAGCCAGGATCTTTCTGATACAGAGAAGAATGAACTCAATGACAAGCGACACCCAGTAGACCCGATGGGTGCAGCCCTTTACATCCTTGGCCCGACAATAGATAAGTTGGAGCTAGGTTATGCCCATAGGTCAGTAATGGCTCCAGTGCTTGTGCTTGGATCGAATATTTACCCAACGTTGGGAGTCCGGTTTGGAGAACACATTAAGGCTGGAGAGCCTCTGTCAATGCGAGACTCTCTTGACCCTCCCCCTCAATTGCTCGTGGGGGGTAAACCATTGGCCTGTGGTGCTCGCAGTGCGCTGCCTTTAAATGCCACTGAAGAAAAAACCGCTGAGGTAGCCATAAAACTAGTGATGGAAAACGGAGCTGTTTCACAGTGGGATCCGAATGTGTCCACACATGTATATACAGGCCAAGATAGGGAACCTAACAGAACCGAATTGAACAACACTCTGAACAATACAATAAAAAAGGCCCGCACGGTAAATGGTAGGTCTGTTCGTAGGGCCCTTCGCAATGTTGATCGCAATGCTGTTGAGAAAGGGAACCCATAAAATGAAAGCTTCCATTCTAAAACTCCCATTATTCACCATTATATTGACACCTTTTGTATTGCTGTCTTGTCTCCAAAATGAAAACAATATTACCGGATTGAATGATAAGGTAAGCCGCTTTGAAATTCCCCTTGTCCGGGAATGCCCGGAAACTTCAGCCACAGGTAATCCTATTAAAGTCCTTTATCCAAACGGTGGCGAGCATTTTGAAATTGGTGACACAGTTTCGTTCACCTTCTGTACCAGCGAAGCAGATTTGGAACAGATTCTGGGCTCAATTTCCGTTGACGGAGGCGAAGAATGGATAGCACTGACCGATCTGGGTGCGGTACTGAATTCAATTGGAAATTCCTACACGATGGTAATACCAGATTCTGCGCGTTCACAGTCGTATCAATTATTTTCGCTTGAATCTAAGCAAACCCTTGTTCGTTTTCATGTGTATAACCAGGAAGACCTTTTTGATGTTTCTGACTCGTTGTTTATCATTACGGCTTTGTAGATATAGAGGGAGCGAAGGGAATCATCACACTTCGCTTCGCTCGCACTTTTCCTAGTACATCTCTTTTTTCAAGCGCGACTCTTCCAAGCTTTGTGGTGGGGCCTTTCAAATTGATAACATAATAGGTTACAAGCGATTTCAACCCATCTCGCATGTTTTTCATGTCAATCGTAATCATCAGAACATAAACCCATTATTTAAAGAGCAGATTCCTAAAAAACAATTAGCCTCTATTCATTTTTCAGAAAAAATATTTAGTGTAACATCTTTTTTTACACCTATTAAATAATCATCATAAATCTGTTTTGTATTACAGACAAAGCACTTGGAATGAATGGACAGAACACTTTAACGGAATATAAACAGCTGCTTCCTTTAGCAATCTCAAAATGCTCGGGGTTAGAAAGATTGGCTTTATTTTTAAAGGATTCTAAATATGATCCACAAAGTCCCTTAAAACGTTTTTGGTTCACCAGCGAAATCGCCCCAGCCTTACTCTTTTGCCCCAGAACAGCAATTGTATTACCTAGTGATAGTTCCTTAGGTGGGATACTTAGAGGTTTACATGAGATGGACTTGAATGTCCCTGAAGATGTTCACTTTGCTCCTACGACAATGAAGTCAGTTTCTCCTCAGTGCAGGTTGATTCTATTGATAATGGTTCAGAGGAGCTGGGCTATCGAAGTTTGATGTGGTTACTCGGGCATTTTTCAGTGACTACAGATATACCCGGGGTGATTGAATCCAGACCAAAAATGATTGAGCGGGGATCTGTGTTGCAGCATGGACGTTAGTAAGCGACGGGTAGGATCACCGTTGCGGACTGCGCCAGGGTCTTTATCATACCAATTTTGGTCTAAGGGCACTGGTTGTTGAGAAAATATTCAATTGCAGCAATTGCAGATTCATTTTGCCCTCCGAAAGCTGAGTAGAATAATCCAGCAGTTTAGCCTAATATAGGGAGGGGGTTCAAAAAGGATTCTTTCAAACAGTGTTTCAAATTTATTTATGTTTCTATTGATTTTGATTTTTGATTACATAGCAATCCAGGAGTATTTAAAAGCCTGAAGTGAATCAGCTCAATTCACATTTAATCAAAGAACACAGAGAATCGCTGCTCGCGCGACAGTTTATTCTACTTATTAAAAAAGGCCATTGGCCCCAAGGCACAACTGTACCCGCAGTGCATAAATTAGCAAAAAGTTTTTCAGCTTCTTCAGTAACAGTTTGCAAGGCACTTGCCCTGTTACACCAAGAGGGTGCTATCTCTCGCAATTCAGGTGAACGACGCTTTCTAGTGGGTAAGGAAAATCCTGATCTGCCGGAACAGCTAGTGACTGAAAGTTTTCAGTATAGCTGGAAGAGCGTTGTTGAAGATTTGAAATTGAAAGTGTTAACAGGGCATTATGGACAGGGAAGCTCAATTGCCCGCTTCAGTACTCTGTTTCTCACAGAACACTGAAGCGGGCAATTGAGTGGCTGGCGGCCTCTGGAATTCTTCGCCGCCGTGGATCACAATGGGAATCCTCCATTGGCCAACGCAATTCTAGTTCAATTCCTAAGGTATTTTTTATTTCAGATAATCAGGCACTTGATGCAGGCAATCTTGGTACATTGCAAATCGTACACTCGCTACAATCTTCACTCGCACTTTTAAATCGAGGGGTATTACACTTCAAGCTCGGAATTGATAATAAAGAGGGATTTAGTATGCCTCGCTTGGGTGAACGGGATGGTTGTGTTTTTTACATCCGACGAACCCATCCTTGGTATAAATCAGTATTGTATAGCAAACATCTTTTTGCCAGTGTGGCAATCGATCAGACGGACAACGATAGTATCCAAACTAGTGGTAAATATGTTACACTTATAAAATTGGATAATATCATGGCTGGGCGCACTGTTGCAAAACATCTGCATGATCTGGGTCACCGTCGCATAGCCTTTCTTTCATTTTGTGAATTTAGCCCTTCAGAGTTGATTGGTCGGCGATTTGCTGGGGTTCGAGAATTTTTTCCCGAAACAGATCCTGACTCTAACTTCTCTTGTCAACTCTTCGACAGATTACCTAAATGGTGGAAACCCCTTCCTCCTGAGAAAAGAAATGACAAACTCCCTTCCCCTTTTGACCTGCCTCTTGCCATGGATAGGGTAACAGCCTGGATATGTATCAGCGATGTCATGGCTCTTAACGCTATCCAAGTTCTCAGAGCTCGGGGTATTGGGGTGCCTCGCCGACTGTCTATTATTTCATTTAATAATTCCCCGATTTGCCATTCAGAAGGACTTACCACTTATGATCTTAATCACTTTCAGACGGGACATCTCGCCGCTGCTTCATTGATACACCGACCGACAACTCCATACGGCTTAGAGAAATGCTTAAGGATTCAAGGAGCCCTGGTTATTCGAAGTACCACCGGCTTTCCGTTGCAGTCCAAAATTTGAAGTACTTGGCTTTCCCTAAAAGAATCAAACCAAATCGGCCGCCCTCAGACGGGCTAATGACCTTCTTTAATTTTGAGCATTCAAAATCATTATTGAGAGGGAGCTTCCCCGTATCTCTGATAAAGATTGTCTACGGACACTGAATTGGTTTCCTGGTTCTTGTGAAGTCCTACCAGTTAAAAGCAAGGTAGGAGATCCCGATGAGAATTGCGCCTGCCGGTAAAGGGGCACGCGAGGGGTAACACTTGTTGCTCCTCCTGGTTGCATTCCAACAGGGTCATTAGGATCTGTAGGGGGTTTAAATTTAGGATCAAGTGTTAGGTAGACGCGAAAGCGTTGCTTTAGGGGGGTGCATGAAAATACGGGTGTGGGTATTGGGCCTAAGGTCCATCTGGCAATGTCATTGTCAAAATCAGACTCTTTGCAAATCTTTTCATACGTTCCAATCATCCCTTTCCAAGCATCAAATTTTTGGGAGATCACTGTCGCTTTACCGAGTTGCATTGTTGCGTCGCCATAGCCGGCCAGTGCCCCATTATAATAAGCCCATCTGCCAGATATCCCGTTGATCAGAATTCGCACCGTTCCGGCTCTGCCACAGGGGCTAGACTTTGCGGCCTCGAGGGTATTGATCACAACATGCCAATAACCATTTGCATTGTAGTTAGGACCAGCGTTCATTTTTAGTGGAACGCCAGGCAGTAATTTGGCCTGATCGTTTTTTCCCATTCCATCATGGTCACAATTTCCAGAGCTACAAACCAATTTCCCGGTCACTACAATCTGATCATGCATCAGCCAAGTCGTACGCTGTGCTTGCGCTTTCAAGCATAGCCCTTGAAAGAGAAAGGCCAGAGTGGTTGCAAAAATTCTCATTGTTAATCTCATCAATTGTTCCCTTCCCAGAAGTCAGTCAGTGCCACTACCAAGATTGGGGTGGCGCACTGTATGGGAATAAGGTATCGCGCTCCAAGCTCTCCACTTCGGCTATATATTGCCCAAATAGCCGTTTTGTTTCTTACGTTTTTCAAGCTTCATTGTAACCTTTGACTTTAATTCCACCCCAGACCATCCGGCACCCAAAAACCAGAATGCCAACTGCTTAGCAATGTGGAGCAATCTCTGGCATTCGCTACGATTACTAGATGAAGCGTGTGGTAATCCAATCCTTCCCTCAAGTAAAGCCATCCAGTATCCTCAGCTTTTAGCGAAAACGTGTTTGGTGTTTCATGTAAGGGTCGGATTTTGAAAATTTCAAATTGTATACATTTGGCAAATCGCTTTTAGATACCTGTGGGTCCCAATATGACTCCGGTAAGCCTTTTGGTAAATAAGGCCGAGCCCCAAGCAGCGACTCCTTTTGGACGTTTTCGCCTGTCTTCCGATCTTCACTTTGGTTTTGACCTAAATAATGGTCAGCGAATTGGGGTAAACGGTAGAGAGTTACCTTGATACTGTCCATTCTAAAAAACTCCCTTTCCCAGCCTTGGGAACGGCGTAGCCAATAGGTTTTCGCGCAAAAGTCCAGTGAGTTATCAAAGCCTCCCTGGTAGATAACTTGGTAGGATTTGCTTCGAATTTATATTTTGGCTTTCGTATAAATGGTATCAAATTTTCGGAATTTCCGACGTAACACTTAAGAAGTGTTTCATTAATACATTCTCCGCAAGATACCCAGTGTTGATTGGGAAGCATTGGAAAGGTTTTGGAAAGTCTTTGGGATGGTGGATAAAAGATGCGCTTTCCCTAAACAGGCGTCTGTGTTGAATTTATAAAATAACGGTTTCAAGAGATATGATGTAGACTGAATCTAACTTGCCCTGGCAAAGACATTATTATTGGGAGTATAAAAGTCCTGAGCCCGGCCCCAATGATTCAAAAAGTTTACAAAACTCAGTAATTCCCAGAGCCTAGGTTATTACTTTATCCCAACGATGTCACTTTATGGGATGGACATAAATCTTTGAAAGCTACTTGGAAGGTCAACAATTATTCCGTTTATTCGATTAATAGTTTCAAAAAGTGGCAATTCATCATTACGTTCTCTCACTCAATATTAAAGCAGTGAAATAATTTATGCCTCATGTACTTCTTGCAGAAGATGAATCCTCTATAGCAGATAATGTAACATACGCATTAACAACAGAGGGATTCCAGGTGACTTGGGCAAAAATGGGTAATGAAGCCTTAGATCTCTTAAAAACACAAAATTTCGATTTCTTAATATTGGATATTGGATTGCCTGATCTCTCCGGCTTTGATGTATTACGCCAAGCACAAAAGATGAATCGCTGCCCGCCGGTGCTTATTTTAACTGCGCGCAGCGAAGAGATAGATCGAGTCCTTGGTCTAGAATTAGGTGCCGATGACTATGTGGTGAAACCCTTTAGTCCGCGTGAGCTAAGCGCTCGTGTAAGGGCGATATTACGAAGAACTAAGTCATCAAGTACAAACTCAGAATCGGTTGGGAATAATGATAATTCTACTCTAGAGGTTTCAGTTCACCCCTCCTTAATGCGTCCATATAACAGTTCTCTTTTTAAACCTGAAACAAAATCAGCGCCGCTTGAAATTGGCCCCTTTAGAGTAAACCCAGAAAAACGAGAAATCTGTTATATGAGCAAGGTCTTAGCACTCACAGCCCAAGAGTACCATTTGCTAAATGCCTTCATCTCGAATCCGGGGAGAGTCTACAGCAGGGAACAAATTATGAATATCGCCTGGGAAGAACCCCTCTCTGCAACGCCTAGAACTGTTGATGCCCATATTAAAACGATTCGAGCTAAACTTCGAGACATAAACAGTCAAGCTGAGCCACTGAAAACCAGTCGAGGACATGGTTACGTATTGGATTTAGAATCATAATGTTACGGATTCGACTGCTAATCAGCCTATTTCTGTTAATCGCTGGTTGCGGTTATTACCTAATTAGCTGGATCGTCGATGAACTACGACCCCGATACCTTGAGGCTGTCGAAGAAAGTTTGGTTGACGAAGCAGAGATCCTTGCTGCGATTTTATCCGAAAGTTCATCTGATACGCTAAATATAACACTATTTAAAAATGCCTGGAATAGATTGAGAGAACGCCACTTAAACGCTAAAATATACAACATGCATAAAACTCTCGTTGATCTTCAAGTCTATATCACCGATAGTACAGGAAGGGTTTTGTACCACTCTGATTCATCAGCTGCGATTGGTGCAGACTATTCAAAATGGAGAGATGTCATCCTAACCCTTAAATCGCAATATGGAGCCCGGGCGACACGAGTAGAACCCCAAGACCCTAGAACTACATCCTTGTTTGTCGCTGCCCCAATTATTAAGCATGAAAAAATTATTGGAGTTTTAACTGTATGCAAGCCCACGGCGAGTATCAATACATTTATTGAAACAGCGCGGCCAAAGATGATCGGTGCAGGCATCTTAGCCTTAGGAACATTGTTACTCTTAACAGGGGCCGTTTCACTCTGGCTCACTCAACCCTTAAGGAAACTTACTCTTTATGCCAAGTCTGTTCGCGATGGCAAGCGCCAAAACCTCCCGCGTTTGGGCAAGGGTGAGATTGCTGAATTCGGATTGGCCTTTGAAGAAATGCGTGAAGCCTTGGAGGGAAAACGATCTGTAGAACATTACGTGCAAACTTTAACCCATGAAATCAAAAGCCCCTTGGCTGGTATACTAGGTGCTTCAGAACTGTTACAAGAAGAATTACCCAACGAGGAAAAACAAAAATTTTTACAAAACATTAAATCTGAATCCCATCGGATTCAAGAAATTGTAGAAAAGTTATTGAGTCTCTCCGCTTTAGAAGCACAAAAATCATTAAATGACCCCAAACCTATCAATCTAAGTGATTTACTGATCAACATTATAGACTCTATGTTGGCACAGGCAGAAAATTATAAGGTGAAATTTTCCCTTCAAATTAATGAGAGAATTACTGTTCTGGGTGAAGAATTTTGGCTAAGAATGGCTATTGTCAATCTATTGCAGAACGCCCTGGAATTTAGTCCTGAAAATTCTGAAATTACTGTTACACTTAAAGAAATTGAGTATGCTGCTAAACTTTCCATTGTAGACCAAGGGCCTGGCATTCCCAACTTTGCAAAAGAAAAAATATTTGATCGATTTTTTTCCTTAGAACATCTACGCTCCCGAAAAAAAGGGAGTGGCCTTGGTCTTCCCATGGTACGAGAAATCGCATTGTTACACAATGGAAGTGTTGACGTCAGGAGTCATTCACCGCAAGGCACATGCGCCTCTTTACGATTACCTCTAGGGTAAAGTTCTTAAAAATTCAGATCTCTTTCAGGTAGAGATTTCCGAAGGGCATTCTTCACAGGCTCTTCACCTACTCTTCACTAACAATTCTTCTCAAATTCATTCTGAATTCACCGGGTCTGGGTATCCTTTTAACAACATAAAAAGGAGCTCTCTATGAATTTTGATTCTCGTCCATTATCTGAAAAGTCTAAAAGTTCAGCTATTACAAAATTTTTACCCTCTGGTTATGGTCTGAAATTCTTTACAATCGCCCTGCTGTCTCTAGTTTTGTTATTCCCTGCCAGCTTGATAAAGGGTCTTGTCCAAGAGCGAAATTTTTTTAAAAAGGAAGCAGAACGAGATGTTGCAACCATCATGGGGGGCCATCCAAAAATTCAAGGATTAATATTGACCTTACCCTATAAAATTCTGCCTAGTGAAAACAATAGAGATCCTGGGGAAGGTAGGATTCAAGTTTTGCCAACAAGTTTAAACATTAAGGGAAACTTAAAAAGTGATCATAGACACAAAGGAATCTATTCCATCCCTGTCTATAGTGGCGACTTTGAGTTTGCCGGAGAATTTTCACAACCCGATTGGTCTTCCATCGATGTTAGCCCCGATCAGGTTATTTGGTCTAAAGCGATTATTTCTCTTTGTATCAATGAAGTTCGAGGAATTACAGAATCTCCCAAACTACTCATAAACGGAGTTCCGCACATTTTTTCTCCTCCATCTATTGATATGATGGGTTTGTCTGAGGCAGGCAATAGCATGAGCGCAATTAATCGAGATGACTTTTTTAAAAATGGCCTTAGCGTTTCTGCCACTGTAAAAATCCATGGAAGTGAAGGCATTTACTTCACACCGGTAGCCGGTGATTCAAAGATTGAAATATCTTCTGATTGGGATAGTCCATCATTCGTGGGAGATTTTGCAGCTACTCATACGATCAAAGAAGGTGAAGGATTTAATGCAGTTTGGTCTGTATCACGTTTTAATACAACATTCCCTTTAGTGCGTGTATCCAATTCCGATTTAAATTCCAGAATCAATCCGGATAAATCAAAATTTGGGGTTGAATTCCATGAATCAGTCGATCGCTACGTTCTGACCGAACGGGCCAGTAAGTATGCTTTATTATTTATCGTAATGACTTTTTCTGCTTTCTTCTTGTTTGAAGTGGTCTCAAAACAACGCTTACATATGATTCAATATCTCTTTGCGGGGCTAGCGATTTGTTTGTTTTATTTGTTACTCCTTTCCATATCTGAACATGTAGCCTTTCAATTCGCTTATATCTGCGCTGCCTTATTCACAGCTATTTGCGTTACACTGTATTCATCGGCAATTTTTAAAAGTACCAGTCGAGGGATTTTAATGGGTTCTTTTCTTGGAATTCTATACGGTTACCTTTGGATACTTCTCCAAGCTGAAAATTTTAGTCTTCTCTTTGGATCAGTGGGCCTTTTTACCATTCTGTGCACATTGATGTATCTCACCAGAAATGTAAATTGGTTTCAACATTCAGAAAATCCTGATCTTGCGAAGGGGTAATGCAATGAAACCGAAGCTTTTCTTTGCAAGAACGGATTTACCAGCTATGGGAAAAGTGGTTTTCGTATTCGAGGAAAAGTGACTTTCTGCTGAAAGTTAAGTGATAGTTTCAAAAAATCATAGCTACAAAAAGTGGCAAAGATTTTTGAATTTCTGTACCAATTAGAGATTAGACTGAATTTAAATCCACCCTACAAACCTTTGCGCATGGCTGAGCCTAGATTGAAAATCGGAAGATAAATCAAGATAACCAATACACCAACGATTAATCCCAGTGTTAATATTAACAAAGGCTCAATTAGGGAAGTTAACTTATCGATTAAACTAGCTACTCTTTTTTCGTAGTAGTCAGCAGCTTTGCTAAACATTTTCTCAAGTTCACCGGTTTCTTCGCCGGTATCGATTAACTGTAATAGTAAATCAGGAAATACTTTTTGGGATTCAAATGCATCATGCATGGAACGGCCCGAACGGGTAAGTTCTTGGGCAGCGACGAGCGCTTCTTCGATTACGCGATTTCCGGCTACTCGACTGACCAATTGATAGGCATCCAATACAGGTACAGATGTCGCTACCAGAAGACCAAAGGTTCTGGCAACCCGGGCCACCACCGCCTCATATAATAGAGTGCCGATGACGGGTAAGCGCAGGCTCAGCTTATCCCAAAAGCGTCGGCCTTCTGGGTGGAGATAACTGATCCAGGCCATGACTACACTAAAAACTGTAAACATGATTACGGCCAGAAAGTGATGGGATATCCAATTTCCCACATTCATTAAAATCTGAGTTGGGGCTGGCAACTTAGCTCCAAAATTTGTGTAAACTTGACTGAACTTTGGAGCTACAAAGCCCAGTAGTACAAATACGCAGGAGACCAATACAAATAAAACACAAGCGGGGTAAATTAGCGCTGAGCCTACTTTGCGACGCGTATCCTCAGAGTTTTCCAAGTGATCGGCCAGGCGCTCCAAGATTTCAGCTAACTTTCCGCTGATTTCTCCGGCACGCACGAGGCTGACATAGAGCGGTCCAAAGGCCCCTGGATGTTTCTCCACAGCATCAGAGAAGGCCGTACCCGATCGAATTGATTTTTGTACGGCGTCTAAAATAGATTTAAAACGCTTGTGTTTTTCATGGTAGCCTAATGTGGTAACCGACTTTTCGAGTGTCATACCGGCTGCAAACATGGTGGCCAATTGACGAGTAAAAAAAGCCACCTTTTTGGCTGGAACGGCTGTTTTAGTTTTTTGCAGCCAAGCTTGAAATGATTCTGCTATGCCATGCTTTGAAGCTTTACGAACTTGCACAGCTTGTTTTAGACTTACCAAAGTAGGAAAACGGGAGTGTAACTCTTTGACCGCATCATCTTGGCCAGGGGCTTGTAATCGACCAGTTACTCGTTGACCCTGGTTGTCAAGAGCGATGTAATCAAACTGAGGCATTAGGCCCCTTCGACGGTATGTTTAAGAACTTCTCTAGCCGTCGTCTCGCCTAAAAGCATCTTTTCAATACAGCTCTGACGAAGTGAGCACATGCCCTGAGAGAGTGCCTCACGTTCAATGGTCTGCTGGTCAGCGCCATCAAAGATTAAGTGGCGAAGCGCAGAGGTAATTGGCATCATTTCAAAGATACCTGTTCTTCCAAAATAACCCGTCTGTTTACAATGGGTGCAACCACGACCTTGGAATAGGGGTACTTTAAGTTGATCTGGACTCAGTTGTAAAAGTTCTCTCTCTAAATCGGTAAGAGTATAACTCTCCTTACAATGGGGACAAATGGTTCGCACCAGGCGCTGGGCCATTACCATCACGACTGACGAGCCAACTAAAAACCTAGGCATCCCAATATCGATTAACCGTGTAATGGTCGTCGCCGTATCGTTAGCATGAAGAGTGGTAAAAACTAAATGGCCCGTTAAAGCAAATTTCATGGCGATATCGGCTGTTTCTTGGTCACGAATTTCACCGATCAACAACTTATCGGGATCTTGGCGCAAGACCGAACGTAATACTCGACCAAAAGTGAGGTCAATTTTGTCATTTACTGCAACTTGGGTAATCCCCTCTAATTGATACTCTACAGGGTCTTCGACTGTTATGATATTGTCTTCATCGGATTTGATCTCATTAAGAGCTGCATAAAGCGTTGTTGATTTTCCGGCACCTGTCGGACCCGTAATGATCACAATACCGTATGGACGATTAATGGCATGGACAAAACGCCGTAACAGTTCGGGTGCCATTCCTAAATTGGCTAACCTTAAATCAAAAGAACTTTGATCGAGTAGTCGCATCACAATCTTTTCACCCAGAATGGAGGGCAAAATAGAGACACGCACATCTACGGAACGATTGTTAATCTTAAGTGTAAAGCGTCCATCTTGTGGAAGTCGAGATTCGGCAATATTAAGCTTGCTCATGATTTTTAATCGTGCTATTACTCCTGAATGCGATTTCATCGGAACAGATAATACCTGCACTAAAGCCCCATCGACACGATAACGCACGCCTAAAGCTTTGCTATGCGGCTCAATATGAATGTCTGTAGCTCTATCGCGAAGGGCGTTTGCCAAAATTAGGTTTACGATCTTGACTACAGGAGCATCATCTTGACCAACGGCTTCGCCTGATAAGTCAATGGATTCATCGGCTGCCCGCTCATCTAGTGAAAACTCTAGGTCAGAAACTACATCACTGACCTGTCCGCTGCTTTTAAAAGTCTCATAAACCCGAGTAATACACTTTTCAATGCCTCTACGTCCTGCAAGCAAGGGCGTAATTTCACAATTCACAAGTCGATTTAGTGTATCAAGCACATGTAAATCTTCTGGATCGGCCATGGCAACGATTAACTTATTGTCTCGTTTTTGAATCGGGATTAAGCAATGCTCACGCGCAAATGTTTCAGGAATTTGTTGAGCCCATTGACTATCTAGGTTTTCTAACATCTTTTGACCGGCGACATCAATTCCTATTTGAGAACTCAAGCCAGAGATCATGCCTTCTTCTGAAATTGCTTTCATTTCCACTAATATTTCACCAAGTCGCTGAGAGACTTCCTTTTGTTTTTCAAGAGCATCGATTAAATGAGTGTGACTAATACGTCCTTCACGGACCAATATTTCGCCAATTTTTCCGGTAGCTGAACTAAGCATAATTTATCCTGCTCCCTTAGGGAAAGATGACATCAAAACTAAAGTCTAATGTGCGAACCTGGGTTTCTTGCTCTTCAAGTTCGACCTGTACGGTTTGTTTCAGTACTTCAGGGTCAAGTTGAAAAATTTTGGTAACATAAATTGAAGCAGGAAAGGTACCCTTCGCATCGGTCCAACCGCAATAGGGATTGGGTAACATATCACAATATTCAGGTCCGTCTTGGCACCGGCAAGGGGTCGAACCAATAATGGCGCCTTCTGCATTTTTGACAGAACAATTGGGAACGCCCAATCCACCTCGCGGTGTAACACAAACACGTTTATTTGGGATGGGCTGATTATAGGCGTCAGATAAACTCACCACAATACGAGCTGTATCATTTTGAAAATTTCTAACAATTAAATCACCTGCATTTCGATAATGAGCAGAAAGCCGCAATCCGGCCTTGGGAAGGGGCAAAATCAAGGACTGTTGATCCTGAATCCTCTGGGCCCCCTCAATCCAGGCGCTTAAGGATACCGTTTGTGAGATAGCCCTACTCGCAAAAGTCAAAATAGATACCGCTTCTCCGGGAAGGCTGTCACAAAAATTTTGAATACATCGTTGACGCCCTGTTCTAGCTACGTTAATAAATGAAACCAAACTAGTGTCGATTCCGCTCGGCAAAAAGGCGAAGTTAACAGGAAGATCATTTCGTACCGGATTACCCAAGGAATCAGAAACTTTGGCGTAGACTAACATTTTCCATCCTGCCCCCGCCTTAAATACAGAATCTGCACGCACTTGTAAGTGTAAATTAGAGGCCGGCAAAAATCCCGTGCCCTCCCCGAGAGGATCAATTCGGATGATGGCCGTGTCAGCTACATTATCATAGCCAATTCCCCGCTCCATGTAAGCAATAATTGTATCTCTGAGGGTATCTTTGGAGAGTTTAGGATAAAAGTATCGGGCATAACTACCTTGCGGCCCATCGGTGCTACGGTTGGTGTCCACCACGCCATAACGGGCAGAAAACTTTACCTGTTGAGCATCCGTGATCAGCAATTGATTCGCATCGGTGAGTTGGTAGAAAAGAAAAACAGTATCCAATTGAGCACGTGCAGTAAGTGCTGAGGGCACTAGACTGAGGCTGGGACCTGATCCTTTTCGCAGGCCTTCTTCGTTTATCAGGCCTCGATTGTCTCCGCAGGAAAGAAAAATGACAAGAAGTGTTAACAATAAAAATAAAGGCCATGTCTTTGAGAAGTGAGGGTAACTTGATTTCTTTAATAATATTTTCATGGTCTTTTCTCCTCTCGGAAAAATCCGGAATAGGCTAGATCAAAATAGAGCCGGGTTTCCTTCCAAGGGTCTTGCTGAATATTGGGAAAGCGCAGGGGCTCCTTATTAAACACTTGTGTATCCACTGTCGCTCCCGCTGTGATACTAAGATTTTTGTGCCACGGCCAAAATAGGCGAACTGCACCGGTAGCTGAAGGAGTCCAGTGCAGATCGCTATTGACCGGTGACTCGGTGTATGTTTCAAAGACCTCTAACATAGTATGCACAAAGCCAAGTTTAAGATTTACTGATGTGCCCAA
>JBBQAD010000187.1:0-7044 GCA_038315885.1 Fibrobacteria bacterium
TTTGGTTATAATGACACAAAGTTTGGAGCACATGCGGAGTATATGACAATGGCAGAGAATGAAGCCATAACTACAATGCCAAGTAATTTAACTTACGAGGAGGCTGCACCAATAACTGAAGGTGGCCATTATGCACTATGCGATATAAGAGCTGCAAAAATAAAGCGTGGACAAAAAGTTCTAATTAATGGAGCAACGGGTGCTATTGGTTCAGCAGCTGTGCAACTTGTAAAATACTTTGGTGCAGAGGTTACAGCTGTATGCGATACCAAAAATGTAGAACTTGTAAAATCACTGGGAGCTGACGTGATAATTGATTACACTAAACAAGACTTTACAAAAATAAGTCAAACATTTGACTTTGTGTTTGATGCCGTTGGCAAAAGTTCATTCGGAAAATGCAAACCCTTACTCAATAAAAACGGAATTTACATTTCAACAGAGCTTGGTAAAAATTCTGAAAATATTTTTTTAGCACTAATAACTCCGCTTTTCAATGGCAAAAAAGTATTGTTTCCTATTCCAATAATTAGTAAAGAAGACCTTGTTTTCTTAAAAGAACTGGTAGAAACTGACAAGTATAAACCTGTAATTGACAGACGTTACACATTAGAACAAATTGTTGAGGCTTACAAGTTTGTGGAAACAGGAAAAAAAACAGGTAATGTAGTTATAACCATGACTTAGAATAGAAACACCAGCCACTAACAGCACCTAAAAAAATGGCGGGCATGATGCGAATACAGTTGTGCAACTAATGCAGTTTGGTGGTTGTAGACAGTTTAGTGTTCCAAAATTGCCACTTCTTGTAGCTTCAAAACGTCGGCAGCCTCAGACACCAACCAAATCACACCCAAGGGTGGCAAGGTTACACTTGCTGAACAAGGTTGACCCTGCCAATTAATGTTTTCTGAATGTATCCATCCATAGTTACCCATATTTGAGCCTCCATAGATTTCGGCATCTGAATTTAATATCTCTTGATACGCACCAGGCTTAGGTAAACCCACCCGGTAGCCATCCTTAGGGCTGGGAGACAGGTTCGCGATAACAATAGTGTAACTATCTCCATTGACTGTTTTTCTGATAAAAGCAAATATGTTATTATCGGCATTTTGAGTGTCGAGCCAGATAAACCCATCTTCCGTAAAGTCACATTGCCACAGGGATGCCTGGTTTCGGTAGTTTCGATTCAAATCGCTGATTAACTTCAACAGGCCACGATGTCCCGGAATGCCTTCACTTAGTAAATGCCAGTCCAGGCTTTGGTCGTGATTCCATTCTCTGTCTTGACCGAATTCACAGCCCATAAACAGCATTTTTTTACCCGGATGCGCCCACATCCAGGCATAAAACGCTCTTAGATTGGCAAACTTTTGCCAGGTATCACCCGGCATTTTGCCCAGCATAGACCCTTTGCCATGAACCACTTCATCATGGGAAATCGGAAGTATAAAATTTTCGCTAAAGGCGTATTGCAAGCCAAATGTTAACATATGATGATGATATTTGCGATAGATAGAATCTTTGGCAAAGTATTCTAATGTATCATGCATCCAACCCATGTTCCACTTAAATCCAAAGCCTAGGCCGCCTTGCTCAGTCGCTTGGCTAACCTTGGGCCATGCTGTTGATTCTTCGGCAATCATCAAAATTCCGGGATGTCTTCGGTGACAGACGGCATTGACCTCTTTCAAGAATTCGATGGCCTCCAGATTTTCGCGTCCCCCATGCTGATTGGGTACCCACTGACCCTCTTGGCGGCTATAATCGAGATACAGCATCGATGCGACAGCATCCACCCGTAAACCATCGATATGATATTCTGATAACCAATGTAGTGCGCTAGCCATCAAAAAGTTTTTCACTTCGCGACGCCCAAAATTAAAGACGAAGGTACCCCAGTCGGGATGCTCTCCCTGTCTCGGATCGAGATGTTCAAATAGGGCCGTTCCGTCAAAGCGACCGAGGGCAAAGGCATCTTTGGGAAAATGGGCAGGTACCCAATCGACTATAACACCAATGTTATGCTGATGTAAGTAATCAACCAGAAATCTAAAATCATCGGGAGAACCAAAGCGTGAAGTCGGGGCAAAGTAACCGCTGACTTGATAACCCCAGGAACCACTGAACGGATGTTCCATTACCGGCAAGAATTCGACATGAGTAAAACCCATTTCTAATAAATAATTGGTTAAAACCGGAGCGAGTTCACGGTAGCTTAAAGGCCGGTGCCCTTCTTCTGGCCTATGTTGCCAGGAGCCTAAATGCATTTCATAAATGGAACAGGCTTCTTTCCAGGGATCAGAGTGCCCTCGTCGGTGCATCCATTGCCTGTCCGACCAGTCATAATCAGAAACAAAAACTACTGAGGCCGTTTGGGGGGGATTCTCCATAGCTTGTGCAAAGGGATCAGTTTTATAAAGTGTTTGTCCTGAATTCGTGCGAATTTCATATTTGTAACGCGCCCCTTGAGATACATCTGGCAAAAATATTTCCCAAATTCCCGATGCCCCAATGCGACGCATGCAATGCAGCCGACCATCCCAATTGTTAAAGTCGCCAATTACACTGACACCTTCAGCGTGAGGGGCCCAAAGCGCAAATGCTACACCTTCGGTATGGTTCATATTGAGGGGGTGGGCACCTAATTTCTCCCATAGATTCTCATGTCGGCCTTCACTGGCCAGATAGACATCCAGATCACCCAGAGTAGGAAGGAATTCATAGGGGTCTCGAAAGGTGAACGTATTTCCGCCAGGATATTGCACTTCCAGATCATAGCTGAAGGGAAATGAGATTTTAGGGATGAAAACTTCAAAAAGCCCTGACGAATGGATGCGCTCCATTTGAGCACTCTTTTTTTCTTTTGCCGATGTAAACAGAACTTGGATGCTTTCGGCCTCGGGTCTGTAGGCACGCACCACGATGCCATTGTTTTCAGCGTGCGCCCCTAGTATTTCATGCGGATTAACACAGCGAAGACTCAAAAGGGTATTTATTTGTGCTTCCGGTAATGCTTTAACAGGAGCCGATTTATTCATTACACTTGTGCTCATTTCCGGCCTCCTTCAACCCCTTCGGCTAGCACATCTGCGATTCCGTGCATAGGAATTCTTAGCCAGTCGGGTCGGTTGTTGAGTTCGTAGGTGACTTCATAAAGCGCTTTTTCTAAGAGAAACACATTGAGTAACAGCTGAATCTCTTTTTTGTCTTTGGGCAGAAAGTCCGCTCCCTTGGCGGTTTTTAGATAAGCACGCAAATAGGCTGAGGCAACGATGCGATACCAATGTTTGCTCCAAGGTTCTAATTTTGCACCATCGGCTTCGGGCAACAGCCCTGAATCAAGATGGCTGAGCAAGGTGGATACAGAAGCATAGTGAAAGGAGCGTATCATTCCAGCCACATCACGTAAGGGGGAACGTTTTCTACGTCTATCAGCCAGAGAGCGGGCTGGTTCACCTTCGAAATCGAGAATTTTAAAATCGTTTCCGGTATATAAAACTTGTCCCAGGTGAAAATCGCCGTGGTGACGGCTGCGCATGGCAGTTACATTCGAGTTTCGGAATTCTTCAAGAGTTGCGAGGATTTTATTTTCGAGACCCAATAAGGCCTGCGTTTGTACCTGTATTTTTTCTGGCAAACTCTTTTGTTTTTGCCGGACCAAACGTAAACATCCTAGAGATAGATTTCTCATCGATTGATACACGGAACGTTGATACAATGTTCCATAAGATTCTAAATAAAATTCTGGGTCATCGGTTTTTTGAGCCAGGGCCAAATGCATTTCAGCGGTACGGGTTCCCAATAATTCGACAAAGACCAAAAACGCTCCTACTAAATTCGACACATCGGCGGGAGCCTCCTGCTCAGCCATTTCTATTAAGGACTTAACTCCGGGTTCAGGTAGATTCTGAATATCCTGAGCAAGAGCCCTATCGAAATATCGTCTCACTTCATCCCGTGTATAGGTCCAGGCATCGCGACCATCGGGTACAAATTCCTGTAATATTGCCAAGGTCGCGGGAATTTGTCGACCTCGGCGATATTCCAACCAAGCGGCAATCTTGGGTGAATTTTTGAAATCGGTTTTTTCAGTTAAGTAGCGACCAATTTCAAGATCCGGGTTTAAACCTCCACCCAATTTTCTGAACACCTTAAGAATGTATTCATTGCCGAAAATAATAGAAGTGTTACTCTGTTCGGCGCTGAGTGCCCTTGAAGGTAATGCCTGCTTAGCAGAACTTTTCTCATACCAGGGTAAACGAAAGGCCGCTAGTCCTGGCTCATTGCCACTGCGCCGCGGTTTATCCTTACGAAGAATGCGATACAGTGCCTGACAAAAGACAGAATCCGCCATCGCATCGACAAGCAGCTGCTTTTTTCCAGCCTTTGCGCCCGCGAAAGCAAGCTCTGCAATACAAGCTTTTAGATTGTTCTTCTTTATTTCAATCGCTTCTGCCTCATCGGAAGCCAATAGTGTTACAGGCAATTGATAATCTTCTTGAGAACCATCTTCAAATCGCAGTTCCAGAAAAAGAATATGCGCTTCTTTGGTTTCAGAGGGTAAAGCAACCACATCGCTTATTTTTAGCTGCTTGAGATTTTTTGCCTTTGAGCCATACCAGCGGCAAAGCGGGAGATACAAACGTAAGGCCTTTTCCACTATGCTGCGGTCGCGCGACGCGAGAAATCGATCCCACGAACTGCCGATAGAAAGTTGCGGCAGTTCGTCTCGAGACAAAACTTCTTTGCCTCTGTTGGTTGATTCCAGTAGAAACCAAAACACCATATGTGGCCCAGGAGTGAGCAAATATTTGTTGCCCTGTATCTCAGGAAAGGGCGTATTACCTAGAAGCTCAATCGGAGTATAACCTTCATATTTAGAAAGATCGAGTTCCACAAATTGGGCGAAGGCGGATAGATTGACAACTACCAAAATGCTCTGACTTTCATACTCACGGATAAATGCTAGAATACGATGGTTATCGGGTTGTAACAATTCAAAAGTTCCCCGACCTAAGGCGGGATAATGGGAGCGCAAGGCGATTATTCGCTTTTGCCACCAGAGTAAAGAATTGGGGTTACGCTGCTGAGTCTCTACATTAATAGATTCATAGTGATACTCTGGATCAATAATAACCGGGAGATACAATCGCTGTGGGTTGGCTCGAGAAAAACCAGCATTTCTATCCGGGCTCCACTGCATCGGGGTTCTTACGCCATTTCTATCACCCAAATGCGCATTATCGCCCATACCGATTTCGTCTCCATAGTATAACACTGGAGTTCCTGGTAGTGAGAAAAGTAAACAATTAAGCAGTTCGATTTTACGGCGATTATTCTCTAGCAAAGGTGCTAAACGACGGCGGATCCCCATATTGATGCGGGAGTTGGGTTCCTTCGCGTAGGCCTCATACATCACATCGCGCTCTTCGTCTGTTACCATTTCAAGGGTTAATTCGTCATGGTTTCTTAAGAATAGCGCCCACTGACAGCTCTCAGGCAAAGCCGGAGTCTGCGCCAAGATGTCAACAATCGGAAATCGATCTTCGGTATGCAATGCCATAAACATGCGTGGCATTAGGGGAAAATGAAACGCCATGTGACACTTATCGCCATTCTCCAAATAGCGGACAGCATCTTCTGGCCACTGATTGGCTTCGGCGAGTAACATTCTATTCTCGAATTTACTGTCGACGTGTTGCCGAAGTTTTCTCAAGAACTCATAAGTTTCAGGCAGGTTTTCACAATTGGTCCCTTCCTTTTCATACAGATAGGGAATAGCATCCAATCGCAGGCCGTCGACACCCATTGCAAACCAAAAGTCTACTACTTGTAACAGTGCTTTATGTACTTCTGGATTTTCAAAATTCAAATCAGGTTGATGACTATAAAAACGATGCCAGAAATAGGCTTCCGCGACGGGATCCCATGACCAATTGGAGCGTTCAAAATCTTTGAAAATAATTCGGGCGTCTTTGTACTTATGCGGATTCTCACTCCACACATAAAAATTTCGTTCCTTGCTTCCCGGCTTTGCCAGGCGGGCACGTTGAAACCAGGGATGTTGATCAGAGGTATGATTGAGTACCAATTCAGTAATCACACGTAGACCGCGGTGATGCGCTTCTTTTAGAAACTGTTTAAAGTCACTTAAGGTTCCGAGGTCAGGATGAACATCGGTATAATCGGCTGTATCATAACCATCATCTTTTAGGGGGGAGGGATAAAAAGGCAGAAGCCATAAGGCATTGACACCCAATTCTTGAAAATGATCCAGTTTTTCTGTTAGACCCTGAAAATCACCTATTCCGTCGCCATTGCCATCGTGAAAAGCACTGATGCGTAACTCATAAATGATAGCATCGCGATACCATAGCGGATCACCCGCGGCTCGAACCGGTTTTTTAGGACTTTTAACAGCAATCGCTCTAGCTTCCGTAGCTTTTACCATGGATTTTCTCCCTTCCATCTCATTCGAAAGTACAAATACGTCAGTCGATGCCTAAGGATTACTTTGCTTAAATTACACAATGAAAAAATTAATGCAGGAATACTTGGCTTAATAGGATAAATACCCATTTTCGATTATCCAAAAATTTTAAAAGAAAGATGGAGTAATCGTCTAATGAGTGGAGTAATAGTGCTTTGCTTGTATTTCACGATGAGTTGTTGGTTAATTCGTGAAGCCACAGGGTAGGGATAAATTTTGTTAAAAATTTCATTAATAGAAAGGCCTGATGTATTGGCTAAAATAAGCTCCTGCACGATTTCTCCAGCATGAGGGCAAACCATGGATCCACCCAAAATTTTTTTCTTAGTAAAGGCAGTACCTTCACTGATGTATACAACTGTTTTACCGTAGCGATACCCATCTGTAACGGCTCTATCATCTTGACTAAAATCTTGACAGAGTTTTATATAACGAATGCCTTCTTTCTTAAGCTCTGTTTCACTAAGGCCAAAGCTTGCTAGCTCTGGTTGAGTATATGTCACCCAAGACATATGATCGTTGCTTAGTTTCCTTTTATAAGGAGAGAG
>JBBQAD010000364.1:0-4202 GCA_038315885.1 Fibrobacteria bacterium
ACCTCTATCTACTTCGCGGCTACCTTATGCTAAGGGTGCTGCCAACCTTTTTGTCTCGAACTTGGATGATTTGCTTGCAAGCGCTAAACCAGATCGAAACGAAATCCTTAGAGTGCTATCGCCTTTTGGTGTGGCATACATTAAAGAATCCGGCACTTGGAAAACCGTTAAGAATACAATGCCTGCACAATATGATGAATGGGCCTACCGTTCACATGGTGTGGATGGAAACCCACTTTCCCATGATAAAGGTGTAGCCCCGCCTATGGTGCGTTTACGGTGGTTGGGCGGCATCCGTTATGGTATGGATTTCGAAGGCTACAATCTCGCTGGAGGGGTTGCTCTTTCAAAAGATCAGGCGAATCGAAGTGAAGGCTATGTATTCTATTACCGCGCAAGAGATGCCATGAATGGAATGCCGCTCTGGTCGATTAAAGCGAACGCAATGCGTCATTATGCAGAACCCATCCTCGCTGAGGGACGAGCTTTCTTTTCACCCAAGGAAGGTGGCCCAGTCGTCAGTTATGATGCTCGCACCGGCAAGGAGTTACAGAACTATTTGAAAGCAGGTGTCTTTAACGCTGCTGATTCAAAAGAAGGAACTCGTGCCCGCATAGTTGTTTACAAAGGGATACTATATGTTCCTGTTCAAAATAAGCTAACCGCAGTAAATGTTGATAATGGGGAGGTAGTGTGGACCTATTCAGGTCAAGCGCCGTTCGTAATCTATCCAACTATTGACGAGACTTCTGGAAATGTTATTCTAGCTGAAGCATTAACAAATCACCAAATGGGCCGCTGGGATGGTGCACCGCTGGCTTCCATTACCTGTCTCAATAAAGATGGAAAGGTACAATGGCGAAATTCTGAATTTGTAGGGTCTGGGGGCGGTACGCGAAAAAACCCCAACTTCAGTCAACTAATAATTGACCAAGGCATAGCCTACTTTCATGGAGCCAATGGCATCATTGCCCGCAATGGTGATCCTTTCTTGGGTGCAATTCAGATCTCTTCGGGAAAGCTTTTGTGGACAACCCATTATCAAATGGAACCAAATAAGTATCGTACAGGTAAAGTAAATACCTCCTATTGGGGAGAGGATAAACTTGCCAATGTCTGTTGCGGAGAAAAATCAACTTTAGGTCAAACACTAATTATTCGAGGTGGCATACCTACCCTGACAGGTCATGACACGTATACACTTATTGATAAAGCCTCAGGTAAGCCATTAGAAACCGTTAAAACGGGTACTTGGGAAGCTTGTAATCGAGCCCATGCTACTGATGAATACTTTGTTGGAGGCGCAGTTACAATGGCTCCATGGGCAAACAAAGCGATAACTTCTCGCAATATGATCACTCGCAGCGCCTGTGCAGGAGGGGCTTTTCCTGCCTATGGAGGCTTGTATTTGGCCACGGGTTGGTGTACTTGTTTCCAGTCCTTACGTGGCGCAGTGGCCTTGACCAGTCTCAAAGAGGAACCCTTACAAACACCGATTTCAAATGGCTCACGAATTGTAAAAAAGGAAGCTGGAGCAGTAGATGCTAACCCAGGAAAACTTCCGTATGATAAAACCAATTCTGAAATTGTAAAAGTATGGTCACAAGCTAATCAGTATGATACAGATGCGCCAGAGGGTACCGGAAAGACTGTAACAGGCGAACTAAAGGTTGGAGGATTAACTTATCAAGCTAATATCCATGGCCAATATATCACGGCCAAGGATGGGGCAGGAAATGTGAAGTGGACCTTTTTAGCGGGCGGCAGAATTAATCAAGCTCCGGTGCAAATCGGAAGCAGCCTATTCTTTGGAGCCCGTGATGGCTGGGTCTATGCACTCAAGCCAGAGTCGGGTGAACTACTCTGGAAATTTTTAGCGGCACCCAATGAGGAGAAAATTGGTGTACATGGTCAACTTGAATCTCGTTGGCCTGTTACAGGGGTTGGAGCGAAAGATGGGAAGTTGACCTGTGCAGCTGGCAATCATTCTGAAGCAGACGGTGGTGTTTACGTTTGGTTGCTGGATCCGAATTCCGGTGAGGCTATTTCTCGAGTTGTATTGTTAAGCCCAAGTTGGGAATCGACCAAAGATCCGGGTACAATAAATCGCACCAAAGCGATTATTAATAATGGGATTACGGGTGGAAGTGTTGTTAATGCAGGCTTTAACAAAGGCACTTTTCGAGACGCAAAGAATGGCTTCATTCAAGCAAACAATTCTTTTGATATTGACTTTAGTTCATGGAATGGAAAAAATATTGACCCTAAAACGGGTAGTTATACCGCCGTATCTCTGGAAAGAGGAATTAAGACTATCCCAAAAATCAAAACTCCAGGTATTCAAGCGAGGTTAGTAGGAGCTACAATATATATGTACGTTTCAAAGCCGGCTCTGACTGTAAAGGTACTCGATCCATCTGGTCGGATTTTATATCAGGAAAAGAATGTTTCTCAATCGACGGCTATCCCGAATTCGATAAGAAGTGGTAACTATGTTTTTCTAGCTCAATTTAAAGACGGGCAAGGGTCAGAAACCTTTACGCTTCCTTAAGGACTGTGAATAGAGGGCTTGATGAGTTTTGAACTGAGAGGGAAGCACCCTTTCCTCTCGAAACTTGTTTGCCCGTCATATAACCAAGCAGGCAGGCCTTAAGGCCAATAGTCTCAGCGATTGAGATACAATAGGTTCTTTAAGCCTAGAAACTTGTTTTCTAATAATCGAAGCAGCCACTTTTTAACCCATTGAAAAAATCTATCGGGCGCATAATTCTGTATTACAGTACCTTATAGGCCCAATGAGATTACAATTTAAAATGCCTTTTGTAGTAATACTACCGAATTTCGAAGCGTCTCTGTGATTGAATCTTGCCGGATTGCAAGTACTGCAACATATATGAACCCTTTGACGGTTTGTTAACCGGCAAAAAGCCAGCTGTGAGTGCAGCATTCAGGTCAACCACTCTTTCAGTTGAAATAACTCGGCCCTGCATGTCCAAGATGGAGATCACTCCTGGATTTGGGGTAATCAAGCCATCGGTATGGTTCAGAGTACTGGAGATTCCCTGTTTTGGGCTCGCCGATGGCTTAACGATGACACTATACATACTAACTGCTCCGGTGGCACCAGGAGCCATGTTGCCCCCTAGTGTTACAGTACCAGCAGCGAAACCCTTTGAATATATCTTGCGATTAACGTCACTGGTCGTGAGGGTCGAACCCGTATTAGTCCAAGTAGATAACCAACTTGGGATTGCAGTTGCACGAACATCATAAGCAACAGACACTGTAGCCGCAGTATTTAAGGTAAAAGTCAAAAAGCTGCTTGCAGTGTTCGATTTATCATCGTTTGCGGTGAGAATATAGTCGAGCCCATTGTAAGCCCCGACGTTGGAGAATACAAAAGTTCTGTCGATGAACAGTTTGGCATTGACCGCCAATTTACCGAGCTGATACGATTTGTTACTCGATGCCTTGACATTAGAGAGCAAGCCAGATGTTGGAGGAGGCGGCGGTGGTGGTGGTGTACCGCCGTTGGCTGTCAAACACCGATCCATTCGGCCTTGCCAATGACGAAGATATTGTGTTCTCCATTTATTAACAGACCCGGCGTCTGAAGCGCGATTATCACTAATATCCGTCCAATACTTGCTGCCGTGTGAGGTACTTTTATACTTCCCTCCCCAGGATTCTGAAGTGGGGTTGTCATGACTGCCAACACCGCCAACAATCGGAGATATCATATAGAGAAACGATGGGGTGTCACCCATTTTAATGTCTGTTTTTTTTGAATTGAAAAAGTTTCCTAAGGCACCATGCCCTTTAACGTGCTGGGCCACAAAGCTGCTATTTCCTAAATCGCCGCTTTGTGTACCGCCCTCATACATGCCTCGAAATGTGAAATCGCTTTCTATAAACCAAAGATCCGCGTGTTTATTGTATACATAATCGCGACTGGCAGGGTCTTGAGCGGTATTCCAAGATCCGATTGAATATACACGAATCTTAGATTTGATATCGGGAGCGTCATAAAGTGCTTGGGCTACATCCGTAATACTGCCCCAAACAAGTACATAAAGTGGTCTTGAATCTGATTTACGAGCTGCATTTACAATCAAACGTGAGCCATTGGTACTTTTGCCGCTGCCCGGTGCGCCGACACCTGTAGCCCCTTGCACCGAAACTGATTTCAACTGGTCGTAGCT
>JBBQAD010000481.1:0-2654 GCA_038315885.1 Fibrobacteria bacterium
AAGTTATGCGTGTGCGATTAAAGCGCTATGACGTAGTTCGCTGGGTAGAGGACTTTCTCTTTGCCTTGCTAAAGAGGCAGGCCTTTTTGCCCGCAGCAACCGAGCGATTGTTAAATGATGAAGGGTACCAAGCATTTTTTAAAACATTTGCATCAGCCAAAAAACGGGTTTTGTTACTCGATTATGATGGAACTCTGGTTCCCTTTGTCGGCGACCCAAAAAAAGCAGTGCCTGATGAAGAGCTACTCTCGACATTAAGGACGATTGTAAACAACCAGTCCAATGACGTCTCAATTGTAAGTGGTAGACCTCGCCAAGATTTGGAGACCTGGTTTAAGGGTATGCCTATAAGTTTAATAGCTGAACACGGTGCTTGGATTCGTGAGGCAGGTTCTGAATGGAAACAGAGTCGGGTTCTTGTATCACACTGGAAGGATACTCTTCGGCCTATTCTGTTACTCTATGTTGATCGTTTACCCGGAGCGCATTTAGAAGAAAAAGAGTTCTCTTTAGCTTGGCACTGGCGCCGCGCTGACCAGGAACAGGGATCAATTCGTTCACACGAGCTTTTGGAGGATTTGGTAGGCTATACAGCTAACATTGATGTACAAGTTCTAGAGGGAAACAAGGTCATTGAGGTTCGCAATATGGGTGTTACAAAGGGAACAGCAGCCGAAAGCTGGTTGTCACATAGAAGCCCAGAAGTCATTGCCGCTTTTGGCGACGATTGGACCGATGAAGACCTCTTTCGCGCCTTACCCCCCGACGCCTTAACGGTTAAGGTTGGCTTAACCAATTCGGCGGCACGTTTTCATATCAGCGATCATCTTGCCGTTCGCAAACTGTTGAAATTATTAGCAAAATCCCCCGATTTCGCAAAGAACCCGTCTGTTGTAAGACCTCAGGAAGTTGTAGAAGCCTCCTGAGTGCTTGCATCCTTAAGTCTCCATAGGCTATTCTAAATACGACTCAGGGACCCACCGAAAATCATCTCCCCTGGTTACCGCATGCTAAAGAATGTGGGCCTAGGTATTTGATACGTAAGGATTCTTGACTCGGAAAGACCATCCAAATCAGTGCTGAGATTTGTTTGGGAGGGATAAATGCTTTCAAAAACAGTCGTTTTAGTCGATGATTCACCCTTTATTTTGTTGCAATTGGAGACATTTTTTCAACAAAAGTTAGGCTTTCATGTCTTAGCCAAAGGCGAAGACGGAAATGAGGCCGTAGAACTGTACCGACGCCACAAGCCCGACTTGATCACGATGGATGTAACCATGCCGAAAAAGGATGGAATCGAGGCGATTCAAGAGATATTGCGTGAATATCCTGAGGCGAAAATCTTGGTGATCAGCGCTGTGCGCGGCAATGGATTATTGGAATGCCTGGACTATGGCGCAAAGAGTTACGTTGAGAAGCCTCTCAAGCTAAATGATACAAGCTTTGTAGAAGAGTTTGAAAAAACCATTTTAGAAATCGCTTAAGATAAGCTTCGAAGAAGGGGTAACTCCTCCTCCCGAAGATCGAAGGGAAACTCCAAGCGAAATAATGTTCCCAGGCCTTTGGTGGACTCAACCACAAGTATACCTCCGAGTTTGCGTACTGATTGAGATACAATACCCATGCCCATACCCCGACCCGAAAGTTCTGTTAAGGTAGTGGCTGTACTCAATCCGGAAAGTGTAACTAACATAGCCCTTTGCTTCTCGCTCATATTCTGGGCTTCGCTCTCGGTTATTAAACCGAGCTGAAGCGCCTTCTCAGTGATGAGTTCTAAATCCATCCCCTTACCATCATCATGAATACTTATGACACGTCCATTTTCGCTCAATTCTATTTTCAACTCCACCTTGGCCGGCAAAGGTTTATTTCGTTCAGTTCGCTCGCTATCGCTTTCAATACCATGATCTACGGCATTTCGCAACAAATGCAATAGAATTTCATCGAGATCAGAGAGCACCCTTGCAGGTAATTCTACAAAATCGCACAGCACTTTTAGTGTTACGTTTTTACCACTTCGCTCTGATGATCTTAAGATCAAATTTCGGAACTTGCTGGTCAGGTGATCTAGCGGTTCAAAGGCAATGGATTCGCAGGCTCTCAACAGGGGAAGAGCTATTTTCGGTGTTTCTTGGCTGCGAAGAGTGCGACAAAGATCCAATATGTGATTCATTTTTGATTTTCGAATTTTTGAAAATGAACTATCATCATTTCCCGAAAGCGTCTGTAGACTTTTTTCAATGCGGGTCATTTGGAATTTCACTTGCTCAATCGCTTTATTAATATGAAAAACAGTTTCTGATAATGGCCGGTCTGTTTTTGTCTTCGTATCTAAAACAATTTGTTCCGCATTGTGGGTGGCTGTGGCTAAGGTGTCAAATCCATAGCTTCCTGAATTGCCTTTAATTGTATGCAAGTCATTCAATATCTCAATTAAGCTTAAAGAATGCATTGTCAGGTTATTATCTGAAAATGAATTGATACTTACCATGGACCGTGAGATACGCTCAGTTGAGTCGCGGATAAAATCGCGTATAACCGCTGGATTGTTATTCAAAATCGACATGACAATTTTCATTTCGCTTTCATGGCGTTCTCTCTCTTCTTCCATCAAAATCGCTATACGATTTTTTTCGGTAAAATCATTTACCAGG
>JBBQAD010000249.1:0-5760 GCA_038315885.1 Fibrobacteria bacterium
GTTATCAGGTTCTTGATGATCATTTTGGAATTTTGCTAAAGGGTTCTCGGAATGAAAATCAGCTCAAAGTAAATGGGTTTAATAGCTATCAGTTGCTTTCAGGTGTGCGTGTCAAGAATGATGTGCGCTTCCAATTTTCCCGTCAGGATAACAATTGGACTATCAACGAAGTAAGTGAATCCGGAGCGTTGATCAGCCAGTTTTCGATGCAAAGTCTTTCGGGTAATGCACGGGCAAATTTGCCCTTGTATCTCCATTTTTGTGTGGCAACCTATAACCCTGATGAGTCTGTGGTTTCTGTTAACTTCAAAGATTTGCATATCCTGCAGGGAGAGTTTATCAATCCATGAAATCCAATCTCCATCACCTTAATTCACATTTGGGAGAGCCACAAACCCGAACTGTTTTGCGTTGGATAACAGAGACCGAAAGTCAATGTATCCCCTTCGATAGAGCCATGGCCCTGCTAGGCAGCTCAGAGGACGCTGACATTCAGCTATCTCAAGGACCTGAACTAGCCCTTCGAATAGAAAAAAGAGGAGAAGTGTTTCACTTGTTTTCTCTGACTGATGGACAGGTGACTATAAATGGGAGTCCTTTTCAAGAAACAATTTTCAGTCCTGGTTCCTGTTGTCGCATCGGAAAAGGAATTTTAATCCTGGACACCGAACTGATTAACAGTCCAATTGAATCGCAGGTTGAGACAGAAAAATCTGTGCTTGCAGGGCTGCAAGAATTCACCCATGTAGCAGGAACGGAAACCGATTTAAAGCGGCTTTTAGAACAAGTTCTGGCGACCATCAGCAAGGAACTTTCTGCTACTGAAGCCTTGCTTTTTGTGCTGGCCGATAACGCACAGCCCCGTTTAATACTTTCTTCAGGAATTCAAAAACCCGAAGAACACTTTAGTGATACAGTTGTGCAGGATGTCTTAAAAAATAAACAGGGTATTGTTTTGGCCAATGCCATGACCGATAGCAAATATTCAGGTGCTAACAGCATTGTGAACCTCAAACTGCAAAGTGTGGTATGCGTACCCATTCTCTTGGCTGAAAAAGTCAAAGGCCTTGTTTACGTGGGCTGCCGCCGGGGGAATCGAAGCTATGGGCAAAGCGAACTAGGCATCGTTCAGATCTACTCGCTGATTGCCGGAATGCTGATTCATCATGTGGACTATATCGCCCAACAGCAAAAGTCCATTTCTCGACTGACCGCTGCCGACGAGGGCATGATCGCCGCTTCACCTGCGATGAAAAAAATCATCGAACAGATTCTTCCTTTAGCTCCTTCCGATATAACCATTTTATTACAAGGTGAGACTGGAACCGGAAAGGATGTAGTCGCTCAATTTATTCATAACAAAAGTTTGCGAAAGGAAAAACCATTTCTGGCTGTTAACATTTCCTCTCTGGGTGGAGAACTCCTGGAGAGTGAACTTTTTGGCTACAAGAAAGGCGCTTTTACCGGCGCTCATCAGGATAGAGAAGGACTCTTTAAAGCCGCCCGAGGTGGAACTTTATTTCTTGATGAACTCGGAGAAATGCATCCTGACTTGCAAGCAAAGCTGTTACGTTCGCTTGAGACAGGTAAAATAAGGCCAGTTGGCTCAACTGCAGAAGAAGCCGTGGATGTAAGGGTGATCTGTGCAACTAATCGAAATCTTCAAAGTATGGTCAGTGAAGGAAAATTTAGAGAAGATCTGTACTACCGTTTGGCCCAAGTTGTCATTCCTTTGCCGCCTTTGCGCGAACGCGGAGAGGATATCCAAATTCTAGCGTATCACTTTCTGGAGAAGTTCAAGGCCAAGTATCCCCATAAAGTGATTCGCGATTTTCACCCAGATGCTTTACAAGCCCTAATGTCACATGAATGGCCAGGAAATGTAAGAGAACTGGTTAATGTGGTTCATCGGGCCTTGCTAAGTTCCCCTGGAGAATATGTTCAACTCGATATGGCAACGTTTAAAGAAAAATTTGCCGGACTTGACGAAGCTACCCAACGATTTCAACGCAACTATATCTCCAGAGCGCTCATTTTAGCCGGAGGGAATAAAGAACAAGCAGCGCAGATTTTGCAGATGAGCAGAAGCACCTTTTTTCGATATCTGAGCCAACTTAATTTAGTGGGCCAGAAATGAAGTTTAGGCTATTCCAAACTGAGCGGGAGTCCCATTTATGGGACTTGCATCTCGTTGCCTGGATGGCCATTTCCCGTTTTTATCAATTTGGAGTGCTTCACAAGCCTTATCCGGCCAGTAATATTTGGCGGGCCTTTTGCTCTATTAAGTTAACGATGCCTGCAAAATATCGTACCTCCTTTTTAAAGACCGCTTTGGGGACATTGCTGGCTTTTTTCTTGACCCTAAATGCGTCACTACGACAATCCCACGCCTTTGATTTTCATCTAGGCGGCCAGGATGCCTATGGAATTAGTGGAAGCAATGCAGAGATGAATGTAACTCTGATCAAGGCTTCAATCAATAATGCTTTGCAATCTATTCAGTTTACCGTGGGTTTCGATTCCAAAAAAGCCAATTTTGTAAGCTTTAATAAAGACCCTGCCTTGAGTTCTGAATGGACCTCCTCCGCCAAATTAAAAGGTTCCGATTCCATTCAGATTTCCTTGAGTAGCGCTGGAGATGCTTCTAACCGCGAAGTGATACTATTGGGCAAAATAGTCTTTAGAATGCTCGCTCCCTACGCGGAAGACAGTTCAAGGGTGAACTTTAACTCTTTGCTGGTAAATGCAGATAACAGTTTAGACAACAGGCAGACTGCGGCTTATCTCTGGCGAAAAAATGCCAGTCCCCGTGGTGATTTTAATGGAGATGAAGCGGTTGATCAAAGAGATGTAACAGATGCATTTGGAAAATTGGTTAAAGGATACCGATTAAGTTCCACCGAACAAAGTCAGTTAGAATGGAGCAAAACCAGTCCCACCTCGACCTATGATGTGGCCTTACTCTATAGTTATATCTCTGGCTTGGCTCCAAAGATCCCCGAAATCAATTTGTCTAACCTAAACAATTTTAACTCTGCTCCAAAGCAGGGTGAATTGACGATGGCCGCACCAACAGTTTGGTCGGGTGACTTAATGATCTATACAGTCAAGGCCAAGGGTATCACTGGCTTACAAGCGGCAGAATTATCTTTTCAAATTGATGCGAGTATTGTTTCCTCAATTGAAGCCATTAGTTTTAGCGGTCTCGCCAGCTTAACCCAAGGTGTCAAATTAGACAATAGTTATAATATTCTGATGGCGAGTCCTCTGCCCTCAGTAGAAAATGATGACACCTGGCTAACCCTGCTGGTAAAACACAAAGCCGGCAAAAAAAATATGGGACTTCAAATCCAAAGTGCCTACTTGAATGAGGGGCGCATAATCGCAAAAGGAATAGTTTCAAAAGCTGTTTATATTGACGGTAGCCCCTCGACTGTCATTTTGAATCCTAATGCACTAATACATAATCCCCGATCTTCTAATAAAGCAGCGTTTCTCAATATGTCAGAGATCAAAGGCAGCGGACGTCTAATCTTGTTGGCTGCCGATGGCAGAAAACAAATCACTGCGATTCAGCCGGAGCAGCAATTTTCTCAAGAAATTTTGGCCACTTTATCCCCTTTAAGTAAAGGAGCCCTATTATTTTGGTTTCCATCTGACGGTGGCCATCCGAAAAGGGTGCAAATTCCACGTTTTTAGACTGCCAGTATTAGTTTCAGCTAAGCTCCTTTGGCTATTTTATCAGTTTGATTTTAAAGTGTAATGAACAGACATCATATACTCAGTGAAACACAGGCAGAAGTGAACACATTTATTCGGTGCATATTTAAAGAAGTTCCATTATACTCCAAATCCCTATTTCTGAATCAAGCAATCTGTATTAGTATCTGTTTATTTATTGGCTTGTTTCCCTTGGAGGCTGCTGATCTTAACCTTAATCCCAGCAAAGAGTTAATTACAATTACTTCTGAATGGCCGAATTATGATCGCATCAAATTTACCAATGGCGAAAGCATCAAAAACATGGGTGGTCCAAATAATGAAGCATCCAAGTTCGGTGTTCGCTTTCACAACTTGAAAACGAATACCGTAAACAGTGCTATCACTGCTGACGGAAATTCCTGTCCCATTCTAGGTGTAACGGGGACGGGTACTGTCTTACGCTATAGTGGAGTATTAAAGGGGGATGGGGGAGGCTCCTATACCCATATCCGGCCTGCCGATGGGGGCAAATTTATTTTGGCTGCTGATGCAAAACTTGACTTTGTTAACAATGCCTATTATACCCGACAGATCTGGGTTTTGGGTGATGGCACCGGAGTTTTTGAAGTTGAACCTGATTTTATCGCCGATAAAACCAACGGAGGTACTGTCGCCAGTGGAATAGGCTCCTATCGCTTTAGCAATTGCACTTTTATATCACATAGCAGCCAAAGTCTGCCTCAACATGCCTGGCCGAGCTGCAAAAACTGTCCACAAGGTCAACTGGGTTACAATGGGCATTTGGTATTTGAAAAGGAGTCAGGCAGTCGCTGGATAGTGACAACAGAGTCGCAGACCTACCCTGCAGCAATCTGGTGTTGGGCCGATGTAACCATTGAGACCCGGCAAAACCTGATACATACCGGTTTTAATGAAATACTGGAGTCCAATGATAATGGAAATAAATACACTTATAACTTAGCCGGTGCTTTTCAAACTCTTGATACGGGTATAACTATTACGAAAGAAGGCCCTGATGCACTAATTCTCAAGGGTGAACAGGCCTATTTTCCAGGAGCAAAATTAAAAATTATGGAAGGCACCGTAGAATTTGATTGCGATGCCACTGGTGGTATACTGCGCCCAGGGAGTGATACAGGTGGGCAAGAACTTAATTTGGAGATTGGCAATCAAGGTTTTGCCAATATTACTTCACAGCAATTTCGCATTAAAAATTTATCGATGCAAGAGAAGGCTAAATTAGAACTCAGTGTTGGTTCCCGTATCGAAATTTCCGACACTGCAAAAATACAGGGTTCTTTTACGCTTAGTTTAAAGCAGAGTATTATAAAGACGATAAAGGTGGGGGATAGTCTCGAAATTTTTAAATGGGGAAAGTATCGTAGCGGCAGCTTTTCAAGTCTGCAATTGCCGCAGGGTTTTATATGGGACTCTTCTAACCTTTACACCACGGGGAATGTGAAGGCTGTCTCTGAAACTTCAGCCATTATCATCCAGCCCATGACCCATCAAGGTTCCAACAAGAATTTGTTTTTCTTAAACTACCGTTCCGATGGCAAGCATATCACACAAAATCCCTTCATTCTCCATTGAGCTAAGAAAATCCTATGTTGCTTGGATAAACCAAGGGGATCCTTTTGCGACCGACTAAAATGCCTATACAGTTTAACATCTCGGCAGTGACGCTGATTTTCCTTCTCAGTCTTTTTCAATTATCGAATGCTTTGGAGTTTAAGTCTGTATCAGACCAAGAATTCAAGAATTACTGGTACAATCAAGGCGCCGAAATTACTCACTACAAGTTGAGTCAAGCCCGTTATGGAGAATTGCGGGAAGGCTCCGCAATTTTGATTTTTGTTACAGAACCCTTTAATCCCAAGCTTCAGGTCAAGGCCGATGATGCCAAAGCGACCAATCCCAGCCCCTTGCCCATTCTCAAGCTCAATTTACTCCGGGAATTTAATACTGGTATCTACCGCTATAACACCATGGTTTCAATTTTTTCTCCCATCGATGTCAACAAATATCCCTATCCTG
>JBBQAD010000044.1:0-12138 GCA_038315885.1 Fibrobacteria bacterium
ATTAGGCCCGGTACCTGCTTCAGATGAATTGTTTCAGATGGCTAAAAAATGGGATCCCCAATTGCAACTCTTCAGCTTGATGGGAAAAAAATTGGCCCTTGAAGAGGCGCGAATTCGCAATAGTCGCCTGCCCGAAATAAATTTGGAGGCTTCAGCCCTTGGGCAACAGAGCGATGAGTCTTTGTTTGGTGATGCCTTGCGTTCAAGCAATGCGAGTATCGGTTTACTGATTCGTTACGCATTCCCAACTCCCGAATTAAAATTTTCTCGACAAAAAACCCTCCTAGATTCTAGAAGCAATGAGATACAAAGTAGCCGATATATTTCTGAGTTACAGAGACGCGCGAAAGAGCTGACAAGAACTTGGGCTGATGAGCGGCTGCAAATTGACCTCAGCAAAAAAGCGGGTGAAGCAGCCCAGAGAAAATTACTAGCTGCTCAAAAAGGTTACGATGCCGGTTTTACCGATTGGCTAACCTTATTAAAAGCACAAAATGACTGGTCACAATCCCAGCTTGATCTGTTACGGGGTCAACTTGCTTTGAAACGAGTCGAAGTGGCTGTTGATGAAGCCACCGGCGAAGTATTAAGCAAATTTGGAATCGAGATGAAATGAAATCATTATCAAAATTGAGAACGTTTCCAGCAGTGAGCTTCATCTGTGTTGTGGCCCTTTGGCAACTCGTGGCCTGCGGTAAGAAAGGGGCTGAAGCGTGGAAACCCAAGCCGGCGAAGCTAGAGCGGGTTGATTTGCTCGATGTAATCACACAAACCGGTGAAGTTTATCCCACTGTCAAAATCGAGCTGCGCAGCGAAGCCAGCGGTCGAGTTGAAAAACTCTATGTTAACGAGGGCCAAATGGTCAATGCGGGAGATACAATTCTTTTCATTGATGCCTCTCGGTTGCAATTTCGCAAACAAACCTTGCTGCTTGATTTGAAGAAGGCCCAAATTCAGGCACAAAAAAGCAATCGAAATTGGAAACAAGCTCAAACACTCTTGACAACCGGTACGATTTCGCAGAAACAGTTGGATGACCTAAAAGACGACCATGAGTTAAGTGAATTGAGTTATGAACAACAGAAACTGGACTTAAAGGATTTACAAGATCAATTATCGAAGACCGTAATTACGGCTCCCATGAAGGGACTCTTAACCACTCTGGGAGTCGAAGAGGGTGAAATAGTCGTCTCAGCGACTTCAGGCTCTCAGGCTGGTACCAGTGTGGCAACCTTGGCTGATATCAGTAGACTCGAAGTGCGTTCGCAAATTGGAGAGGTTGATTATGTCAATCTCAGCCTGGGTCAAAAAGTGAAAATTAAACCAGAAGCCCGTCAGGGAGATGGAACCGACGGTACAATCACCTTTATATCTCAAAGTGCCAAGAAAGTAAAAGACGGTGAATTGGGAACATTTGAAGTGCGTATCTCTGTCGATTCTGTCATTCCAGGTATAGTTCCAGGAATCAACGTAAACGTCGAATTTGTTCTGCTAGAAAAGAAAAATGTGTTGGGCTTGCCCTACGCCTTTGTTACTCGACAAGACCGGGGCGGCAAAGTCATGGTGCCTGGTCCAGATGGAAAGCCCCAAGAAAAAAGCATTAAGCTGGGAAAAACCGATTATCGCTACTATGAAGTATTGGGCGGCTTGCAAGAAGGCGATGAAGTTTTGCCTCCCGAAAGTTTTAAAACCGAAGAAAAGAAGGCGCGCTTTCCCGGCGGAAAAAAAGGTCCATAGTGCTTTCACTTCAATTGCATTCCCTTCACTTGCTGTCGTTTTACTTCTACAGATCTTCTTTTGTGATATGAGTACAGTATTACGAACACTCGACCTCTATAAGAGTTACTCCCTGGGTAAGAGCGAAGTACCAGTGCTGATGAACATTCAGTTCAAGGTGGAAAAAGGTGAATATGTTGCCATCATGGGTCAAAGTGGTTCGGGAAAATCCACTCTCCTAAATATTCTAGGCTGCCTCGATACGCCTAGCCGGGGAGAGTACTACTTCCACGAAAAACCGATTAGCTCGTTTGGCGAGGCGGCCCTGGCCGAGATACGCAACCGGGAAATCGGCTTTGTATTTCAAAATTTCAATTTATTGCCGCGTTTAACCATTGAAGCCAATGTTGAACTCCCGTTAATCTATGCAGGTTTTTCCAAAGCGGATAGGCGCCGTCGGGTATCAGAAGCTCTAGAGCGATTTGGTCTTACTGAACGTCGTAAACATCGACCTAACGAAATTTCTGGCGGTCAAAAACAAAGAGTTGCCATCGCACGAGCTCTGGTAAAGCGCCCGGCGGTTATACTGGCCGATGAACCCACTGGAAATTTAGACAGTACGACCTCAGAAGAAATCATGCGGGTATTTGACGAGTTGCATCGGGAGGGTAACACTTTAGTGGTAATTACCCATGAGGACGATGTGGCGGCTCGGGCCCAGCGGATCTTAAAATTACGCGACGGGCAGTTTGTGCCTTGATAAGCAATAGAATCATGAAAAAGTCGCGGCTGCTTATCAACCTAAAACTCTGCTTTCTAGAGATTTTCGCCAACCGCACCCGTTTTTCCATCTCGACAATTGGTCTTTTCATCGGGGTCAGTTCTCTACTGTATAACCTTGCCTTTATTCGCGGAATGGAAAAAGACACCGTCGATAGAATGCAAAGTATCGGCGGACTCAATATTATCAATATTGAATACAATGAACCCGAAAGCCCAGAAGAAAAGTTGGCGGCACGACGATCTCAAGGTTTAACTCTTCTGGAAGTGAAAGAGATTTGCAGCCAATTAAGCTATGTCAAAGCGGTTCTCCCTCAAGAAGATATGCACTGGGGTCCCTTGAAAAGCGAAGGTCAACAAACCTATGGCCGTATTCGTGCCGTGTCCGATGGATTTTGGGAAACCTACAATTATCAACTTGCCAAAGGCCGAAGGCTCCTTTCCGAAGATTACAGTCGCATGAATGCCGTTTGCCTAATTGGGGGACGTGTGGCCACTGAATTATTCGGTACTGAATCTCCATTGGGCAAAACTTTAACTGTCAAGGGCTTGCCGATGGAAATTGTGGGAGTTACAGTGGGAGAGAGTCGGCAAGATAGGCGTTCCATGGAGTGTTTATTCCCTTATTCGCTTTACTGGCAGAGAATGGGTGGCTTTGCCAAACCATTAGATGAATTAGATGTTGTGCTCACTGATGCCAAGTATGCCCAGCAGGCAACCGAAGAATTGACCCATGCACTGAAACAGAGTCATCGGGGAGTGGTAGACTTTGAAGTCACCCGCAATGAAGAACGACTGGAAGAAATGAAAAATGCTTCCCTGGGCATCCGTATGGTGTTATGGTGTGTGGCGGCCATTTCACTAATTGTTAGTGGTATCAGTATCATGAATATCATGTTTGCCTCGCTGGCTGAACGAATTCGAGAAATCGGTGTGCGCAAGGCTTTGGGCGCAGCCAAGCGGGATATATTAATTCAATTCAATTTGGAAGCCATATTGGTTTGCCTATTGGGTGGCCTTCCGGGTCTATTAGCTGGAGCTAGTATTACGCTTTTTCCCAATGGAATGTTTCCTTTTCAGCCGATGTTGAGACCGGAAGATTATTTTTTGGCTGTTGGCTTTACACTGATCACAGGCTTTTTGGCTGGGCTCTTTCCCGCCATGCGGGCATCCCGACTTAATCCCGTGGAGGCTTTGCGCTTTTGAAACTTGTAGTTAACATCGTTTCTTCTTTTCGGGTCGGCCTTAAAATGGCGGTCGTAGAGCTATGGTCTCACCGACTTCGTTCTTTATTATCCGTTTTAGGAGTGTTACTGGGAGTCGCGTCTCTGGTTTTGCTTTTATGTCTGGTCGGTGGAATTGATGATTTCTTAAACAATAGGATGAGTCGCTGGGCGGGTTCGATTTGGATATGGCCTAAAAACACTCCAACTGATGGTGAAAAAATTGCCTGGTCACGCTCCCCAGGACTTCGCTTCAACGACGGTATCACTCTTGAGAAAGAGGCTGAACCCGTAAAACAATATGTTCGGGAAATTCAACGAAATGGTCCCGTTCTATTTGGAGAAGAAAAACGCAATGCAACCCTTCGCGGTATGACCCAGGAAGGGTATCAGTACGAAACTGAAAATATTGTTGTGCGGCAAGGCCGAGAAATCACTGCAAATGAATACATCGATGGCCGCCCCGTCTGTTTACTTTCCTGGGATTTGGCTGATAAAGCCATGAATGAAAAAGCACGCAAACGAGGCGGTGCCGAACTGGGCAAACCCGGCAAACGAGGTAAACGAGGTAATCCTGACAAGGGTCCCCCTAATCTGAGAAAGGGAACGAATAATCCTTTGATTGGTAAACAGTTGATGTTTAACAATCAAAGTTTCACAATCATTGGTATTTACGAACCCAAAGATCCGGATATCCGCATTCGTGGTCTACAAAAAACAGTGATCATCCCATTGCCTGCTATGCAAAAAAGGCTTGTAGGCCTCGATGCCAACCCTGGCAACATGCAGATTATGATGAAAAGTTCAAAATCTATTCAAGATGAGGCTGAGTATACCGCGAAATTGATGGAAGGTCTTCACCGTGGTGCTCAGGATTTCGAGTACCATAGTTCAGAATGGTTAAACGAAGTGGTGGGAATGTTACGCAATGCCAGTATGCTAATGGGTATTCTCTCCGGTATGTCGCTCCTGGTGGGAGGTTTAGGTATTATGAATGTTATGTTATCCAGCATATCGGAACGCGTGCAAGAAATTGGTCTGCGTAAAGCCTTGGGAGCGACCAATTTTCAAATTGCGGTACAATTTTTAACTGAGACTATTGTGCTCAGTTTATTCGGCGGAATCCTGGGAGGAGCTTTGGGTTCCTCCATACTTCTATTTCGTGATGCAATTCGTATGGGATCACGGGGAGCCATTTCACCCACATTAGAAAGCCATCATGTTGTTTATGTATTTATAATCATCGTTTCGGTGGGTATTGTGTTTGGAATCTATCCCGCCTGGAAGGCAGCGCGCTTAAATCCCATCGATGCCTTGCGCTACGAGTAAATGCTCAAGCAGATGCTCAAGCAGATGATCAGAAACTGCATCCTATTTAATCGATTGCTTCTGTCTTCCGACGTCCCACTACATCATTTCCTGCGTCACTGAGCCATCCAAAGGCATTCCAATTCAAAATAAGGCTTCCTAAAGATTTATTTTTCGATTCTGCTTCTTTTTTTCTGAGCTTTGTAGTCCCCAAATCTTTGTGAGTTATTTGATAAATAATGCCTTTCGAATAACCGCAGATATACAGATTACCCGCTTTGTCTTCGTTTATAGAAGAAATATTATCCGGTGATAGACCTATCTGTTGATATTCCAAAGCCTTTCCATCTTTTTGAGTCAATCCCCAAATCCGTTTACTTACATAGTCGCCAAAAATATAGACCCCATACAAAGCTGAGTTTTTATCGCCGCGATAGACATAGCCTCCAGTGATACTGCTGGCGCTGTCGCGACTGATATGCACAATGGGTTGCTCCAGTCCTGTTTTATTGCAGTTGGGCAGGGGATTTGAGCGATCCTTATCATTAAAGCACGAAAAGCCTTCCTGTATATTCCAGCCATAGTTTTTACCCTTCTGGACCAAGTCAATTTCTTCAAACTTGTTTTGCCCCACATCCCCTACCCAAAGAGAATCCAAGCTTTTGTTTACACTGAAGCGCCAAGGGTTTCGCATACCATAGGCCCAAATCTCTTTAAGGCTTCCTGTTTCGTTTACAAAAGGATTATCGCTCGGTATACCATAGGGTAGACCGCTGTCTTGTTTATCGACATTTATTCTTAAAATTTTTCCCAGTAGCTTGGATTTATCCTGGCCATTGTCCTTTGGATCTCCCGAAGAGCCGCCGTCACCCGTCCCAATTAATAGTGTTCCATCAGGTGCAAAAAGAATGCAACCGCCGTTATGGTTTTGATAGGGTTGATACAAGGCTAGTAGTCGCCGTGGACTTGCTCCTGAATCTTTTCGCCGAGATTCATCGGCGACGCGTTCTTCGATTAAGGTTGTATCGCCACTTTGGCCACTGCGACGCATGGCGATAAAATTCACATAGTACTTACCGTTGGCTTTATAATTGGGGTGAAAGGCAAAGCCGAGAAAACCTCGCTCATCACTAGGGCTGCTGAGAAAGCTTTCAACCTTCAGGGTTACGAATATTGTTTTACTCCAAACTCCTGACTTTTCTTCCAATATGTAGGCATGGGCATTTTTTTCTTCGTCTGAAACCTTTTCTACAACTAGATAGACATTTTTTTCACCAGGCATTTCTTCGAACCAGACCGGATTGGTGAATTTGTTTTCCTTATCTGTATTGAACATGGTTTTGAATGTTAAGCCGCTTGGCAAGGCTGACCAGGGGCTTTGACAGCTAATAAGCAGGAACAGAATACCGCTTAGAATTTTTTTTTCGAGGCTAATGATCATAAGAAATTCCTTTGATGAAAAGTTTCAGGCTAGATTCAAGTGGGTATGATCTGAATCGTAAGCCAAAGTTGATTAAAGGCCTGGCTTATGGTCTCAACACGTATTGAAACACAAAACCTGGGACAATAATCGGTTTGATCACAACATTTTTTGATTTTAAGCCCCCAAGAGTGCAGAAAGATGGGCTTCAACCGAAGAACGTAAACCCGTGATGTTGTATCCTCCTTCTAGTAGAGATACAATTTTTCCCTCACAATGGCGATCCGCGATTTGCATAACAAGCTTGGTTAATTGGGAAAAACCCTGATCTGTAACTTCAAAATCACCTAGTGGATCGTCGATCCGACTGTCAAAGCCGGCAGAAATCAAGATTAATTCTGGCTTGTATCGATCTGCAATTGGTATCAGTTTTTCTTCAAAGGCTCGCAGTATTTCATTATCTCCAGAGCCACTTTCCAAGGGAACATTCAAATTATATCCATAGCCCTCAGCAGCTCCTTGTCTATGGGAATGACCAGTAGTGGGATAGGCATATAAATTATGCGTTGAAAAAAAGAATACACTGGGATCTCTATAGAAAGCGGCTTCTGTACCATTCCCGTGGTGAAAATCCCAATCAACAATTAGTACACGATCCAAATAGAAATTAGTCTGAGCATAGCGGGCTGCAATAGCGGCATTGTTGTAAAAGCAAAAGCCTTCACCGGCACCAAGACCATCAAGGTTGCCATTGTTATTTGCATGATGACCGGGAGGACGCAGCGCACAGAAGGCATTGCGAACTTGTCCTTCGCATACCGCTTGAACGGCCCCCAAAGCCGATGCTACTGCTAAGTTGGCTATCGACCCGGATTTAGGAATAGCAGCGATGGCATCGATATGCGATTGACTATGTATCTCGTGAATATGGCTTAGCGAATTGCTAACGATTTCTAAGCCCCGAACCTGTTCGATCAAGCCGGTCTCTGTCATCATCTTCTGTATTGCTATTAAGCGTTCGGGAGATTCAGGATGACCAATTTCAATTACATGCTCTAAAAATTCTTCAAGAAGAATAAAACCAGTGCCTGCTTTTTGAAAAAGACTACTCATATGTGCAGTATATTTATGCTATTAAAGTGTTCACATGAAGATGGATCGTTTACACATCGACCATTTGACCTATTCCTTAATCTGACCTATTCCCACATCTGCCCTATATATAGTAGAAGCAGATTCCTATAAAGTCTAAGGCACAACCCAGTATTTTTAAATATCATGTAGCCAATCTATGTCTTTTACCTTGAATGAGTAAGGATTGTCATTGGATCGATTGTTTACCAGCATCGGAGTTCGCTATTGTTATGGGAATAAAAGAAGTCATCACATTGGGAATATGGGCCTTACTTTGGTTCTTCGGCTGGGCGGGATTTTTTGCGGGTCGCAGAATTAAGATTGACTACATCCAAAGGTTTCAATTTGCGACACTTTGGTTTCTTTTGGTCACCACACTCAATATTTCAATTTATCCCGAAGTGGGATACAAATGGCTCCATGATCTATCAAAAGCCCCATGGATATTAGGTATTTTGGCAATTGTAATCGCAATAGTGTATGTCGTCGTACCCCGATCGTACCCTCGTCCGCAGCTCTGGATATCCCAGCACCCCTATGAACAGTTTTTGTGCTTTTCCTGGAGATATGTTCTTACTAAGACCTGTGAAATTGCATTTCAACAATCTTTGATCATCGCATTGATCTTTATCCTAAGAGAAAATGGTTTAAGTATCCTCGCTACCGGAATTGCATTCTCCCTTCTCTTTGGGGTGGCTCACATATACATGTTTTTCAAGAATGGAATATTCTTCGGGGCCTTCTATGCAACGGGGGCCGGTCTTTCCGGGCTTCTTTTTCCCTGGTTAATCCTTGAATGTCCCTCTGGATCGATGCTCAGCTTTGCTATACACTGGGCATTCTATCTGGTATCAGGCTGGTTTTTCTGGCATTGGAGTCACAAGAAGCAAGTGTTCATCTCCTGACGAGACTATCTCCCGGTGATCCGACTACATCGCCATTTGTCACAGAACTGTAAAAGATTGCCGGGCGAGAGAAAACTTGAAACACTGCATCTGTAGAGTAATGATAGACTTACATAGAGAACGAATCACAACTCTGTCTCTGTGAACAAAAAAAAGATTGTTATTTGTAATTCTTCCCTTGCATAACAGAAAAAAATCTTTTATTATATACTTCATCACACATCCACAAAAGGAACAATCAATGGCAGCAAAAAAGAATTCATCAAAAGCAATCCGTTACAACTTGGCCACCAAGAAAAAAGCTTTGGCAATGGTCCAGAAGATTAACGGAAAGAACAGCCGCGGCGGTATCGCAGCAGTTGAACGTGAGTTTGGTATCTCTCGTTTAACCATCTATCGCTGGATTAAGTCTTTGGGCGGAGTCGAAGTGAAATCCCGTCCTGCTACAACCAAAAAGGTCGCCAAAAAAGCCACCAAAAAGGTTGCAAAGAAAGTAACCAAGAAAAAAGCCGCAAAGAAGAAATAGATAAATCCTGAATTGATAAGTGCTTACGCTTGTTTTTTAACAATCCAATTCTGCACTTGTCGTTTAGTATTTAACACTCTTCAATACAGGTCTTGTCCGGGGTACTATCCTGTTCGGACATGACCTTTTTCTTTTTCTACCAAATTATTTAGTTCTGACTGCTTTCTTTCGTATCCTTTTTTAATTGTCACGAATAGACGCATAGGCTTGTGAAAATCATGTTGTGAAGCCAAAGTAGGCTTCTTCGTTGCTTCTATTTACCCAAATGAGGTATTCTCAAAGTATTATGAGAATGCCTACTGCTAAGCCTCTAACCTTATTATCAGACTTTTCTTTGTGAATTACTCTCTAAATTCCCAAAGCTCCCAAAGTCAAATTCCCATTTTGTCATACAAATACTCTGCTTGTACTTCACCAGGTTATATAATGAGGAGTAGCAGTGAATTTTTTTGCGAAGACTCTAGGGAGTTCAAGATGAAACTCAATTTATCCATTCTTCATTCTTCTAAATACAGTCAATCGGGTATGAGTCTCTTTGTCATTCTATCGATCGGTGTGATTATCACATTATTACTGATGGGACTGATTACAATAAGTGGAAATCACCTGGTGGACTCCAAAAAGGAAAGTCGTCTTCAAGACGAATACTTCATTGCCGATGGGGGTTTCAACCTGATACAAGCTCGCATCGCAAATATTAATCGAGAATCCGGAGCCATCGAAGTTCAGCAATACTTAACGGATTTTAAAGCAGCAGGAAAACAAGTGGTTCAATCAAATGGAACTATCCAAGGTTACTTTCGCTTAGATGCATCTGAAGTCAAGAGTAATCCATTGACCGTTCAACTGAGTGTTCTCGGCAGCCGTGACTCTAATTTTACGGAGGCTCGGACCGTAAGTGTAAATGGTGTGGTTCGTGTGCCCAGTCTGGCGAGATACGCTCGTTATGTTGAAGGTTCTGAAACCTTAAACTATCAGGCTGGAAGAGTGAGCGGTGAGGTATTGGTAGCCGGTTCAATCAATCTGGTAGAAAAGACAGTGGAATTTACACGCCTGGTCAGTAGCGGTCAGTCCATTCTAAACAAGGGCAATGGCAAATTTGATTTTGGTTTCAGAGAAAATGAATCAGCCTTACCGACTTTGGACGGTGTAAATATTAACGAATGGGATACCCCCCCCTTTGATTATACCGATGCTAAACAAAGAGCCCGAACTTTTTCTACCCAGGCTAACAGCAGTGGCATAGTAGTGTATCCCGAATGGTCAGGAAAAAATGCCAATGCAAATTGTAGCCAGTCTCGCACTGGTAACTGTGACACTTTATTTGCCTCCTGCTTTGACAAACTGAGTACGACAAGAAGAAGTCCTGCGGTAGTGGCGGGTTCAGCGGTCTCCATCGATTTATCCCTGATCAAGGTGGTCAATGGTCAGGTTGAAATAACCGTCAGTCCTGTGGTCTATGATGCGGGTTCAGAGGGTAAAGATTGGATCATTTTGGGAACACCTTCTAAAGTTTATAAGAAGGCTCTCTCCTTATTTTCTTCAGGTATTGTCTATTTTCCTGGCGATATTTATGTAACAGGCGAGCTCAGAGGTATCTCTGTTACATTGGTATCGGGTGACGACGTCTTTTTTTATGGACCCATGATCGGTCCTCAAACAAGCGCTGTAGATTTTGAAGACAAGCCTGTGGTTTTAGGTATAGTTGCCCAGGATCAGGTGTTAATCCACGAAAATACACCGCGAAAGCTCACTATTCGGGCGGCAGTATTAGCTGAAAACGATGAAATTGTATATAGAGAAAGAGGCACCAGTTGGAAATTTGGGTATGTATGCGATGCCACAATTTATGATAAGGTTCCTACAACCAAGGGAAGTACAGTCGTCTTCAAAGATTTTTTTGCTGATAACTTTATTTGGGATGATCGCCGTATTGAACAAGCAGGTTTTGGACGTGAAACCGATGAAGAGTGTATCGATGCTACTTGTGTGGGTGAAAATTCTGTGCTACAAAACTCCGGCTTTATCGCCTTAGGCTTTGAAAGGTTGCCAAAGGATGGAGAATGGATGCTTGATTTTGACGGTTCTCTAATCACCCGGCTTCCAGGTTCTAAGGGTCCTACCGATCAGTGTAATTTAGGTTGGGATTGTAAAGCTGATCCAAGCCGCGCGCAATGGAGCTATGACACTCGTTTAAGCGCAGTATCACCTCCGGGATTCCCCTCTCCCGTAATTGACGATAAAGTTCCTGCCCTAGTGGTCGGATATAAACAGCGGAGTTTTAAATAGCTTCACTGACAAATTGGGCTAAGAGACATTCGATTAGGCTACCATATATGGGTGGCAAGCGACTGTCGCCATTCTAATTTTATAAGCCTTAAGCTTTTACTAGCTAGTAAAAGCTATCAAAAACCTTTATTTGTTGTATCGATATACGATTTCAGAATCTTAGCTTGAGAGAAATTGTTCCGATTCCCTTTAGTCAATCCGTTCTAGGTGTGTTTTAATTCAAAAATCAACCGAGCTGGAATAATCAAACTCAAATATCCTAAGCCATTTCTAAAATTGCTGCTGAACTGTTCAGGATCCCTTGCGTAGCATAAGGTTTTTGGAATCAGTGACTTAATTGAGAATTAGCTAGGCGAATTCCTCTTGAAAATTGATATTTACGCTTAGTCCTTCCTCCAAAAAGAGCCACATGGCCACTTTTTAAAAACTTCTTCCTTATCGGGGCCCTGATGCGTAAAAATCGCATTAACACATTTACTTCCCAGTCAGGCATTACACTTGTTGAACTATTAGTGTCTTTCGTAGTACTCGGGTTGGTTTCTAGCATCGCATTTAATTTTTTGCAGGGAATGTCATTTCTTAGCACTAACCAAAAAGAAAAAGTTCATCTGGATGGAGATTTAAACGAGGCAGTTAAGACGATTAATTTATTCCTTCGGCAGTGTGGTACCGGAACCGGCGAGGATGCCTTTTCTGATCCCCAGGGCTTAATAGCAAGTGCGGCCGTTACCCGAAGGAGGAATGTTTTCGATACTTCGGAAACTAACCGCTTGGAATTCTTCGGTAATTTTTCGGGAGAAACTGCTCAGATGGAAATCCCGATTATTAACGCGACCG